>CAZCSI010000010.1:0-18013 GCA_964501525.1 uncultured Candidatus Saccharibacteria bacterium
CGAAATGTACCTTGTCGGGCGATTAGGCACCCGATGAGGAGTAAGCTTAAACCCCGTAGACACGGGGTTTTATTTTTAAAATCGTGTTGAATAAAAACCTAAGTTGGTATATATTGGAACAAGGAGGCTGTTCTTCCAATTTTTATGCTTAAAAGGGTGGGGAAGGAGATAAACATGAAAAAAAGGATAGTCGTCCGTGACGAGAGAACAAAGTCCCCGTTCATAGGATATGCGTCCGGCCGGACAACAGTCGGACCAAAAACCAAGACTCGACAAGAAAGAGAGCAAGAGGAGTACCGCCGCGGATGTAGTCGCGGCCGCGATCAAGGCCGACAAAAGTAGAAACCCAATCCCCACCCTATAATCTAAAAAAACCTACCAGCAGTGGTAGGTTTTCTCTTTAACTCTACTATTATAGTCCTTGCAATCCGCAACAATCATTGTTCAAAGCGGTCCAAAGTGGGCCGAAGAGTTATTTCCTGCCCGTCCCGGAGAACTTTTAAGGCTACCGTGTCTCCGGGGCTGTACTGCCTGATTACTTTTGCTAAGCTGTTTTGCTGACTTAACTGCCGGCCATCGAACTCCAGGATGATATCATCCTGCCTCAGCCCAACCTCTTCAGCCGGAGACCCGGGGAAAATAGGGTTGTCTATTGTCTGGCCGAGCTGGTTCCTGCCCACCCAGGCCCCATCTTCAATAGACAGGTCGAACTCCTCGGCTAACGGAGGCGTTATCATGGTGTAGTGAATCCCCAAAAAAGGGTAAACTATCTCACCTGACTCTTTGACCTGCTCCAACCCTCTTTTAGCGTGATCAATGGGGATGGCAAAACTTACATTTTCCGCCGTAACCGCCATAGCGGTGTTAATGCCCACCACCTCTCCTTTAAGATTCAAAAGCGGACCACCCGAGTTTCCCCTGTTGATGGCTGCATCCGTTTGAATGATGTCTTCAAGCAGCTCTGTTCTGCCTCCGCCCGAGGCCAACACGCTCCGGCTTAGGCCCGAAACAACACCTCTGGAAACAGAGTTTCTGAACTCGCCCAGCACGTTGCCGATGGCGATAACGGTCTGCCCTATTTTCAAATCAGACGAATCTCCTAATTCTACCACCGGCAGCCCCTCGGCTTCTATCTTCAAAATCGCTATGTCCTGAAAAGGGTCCCGGGCCAGCACCTGAGCTTCATATTTTTGACCTTCATTGGTAAAAACCGTGTACCCCGCCTGCTCGTCGCTCACCACATGCTTGTTGGTTAAAATAAGTCCGTCGGATGAAACTATAAACCCGGTGCCTCCGCCTATCTCCTGCTCTTCACTGCCTTTCTCTCTGTATTGAGGCACCTCGATGTCAAACTCTTCTCCAAAATATCTTTCAAGCTCTTCAAAAGGATTATAATAATATTCTTCCAAGATGGGAACATTTTTTGTAATTACAATACTCACCACGCTGGGCGAAACCCGCTCTACAGCCGCAATAACAGCCTCTTCATAAGAAAGGGCTGACAGCTCTGTCTCTTCATCCTCCTGCCCGGCTCCGGGCTGCTGAAACGTGGATTCGGGAGGAATAAAATCAAGTTTTTCCGAAAAAAGAGAGCGGTCAAAAACTAAAACTCCAGCGGCAAAACCAAGAAAAGAAACAACAAAACACCCTATAAGAACAGCGGGAACAAACCATGCCCCGGGATTATTCTTTTTCTTGTAACCGGACAAGGGTTTGTTGTTCTCCGAAGACATAGTTTCGGATTCTTTTTTATCAGGTTGTAATGATTTGTAGTTGTTCATATCTTTTTCAATCTTATGTTGCATCATAATATTACATCATAAAACCATATTAGCAAATTTTAGGATTTTAAAAAATATTTTTCTTTTTGGCGCCAATAATAAACAAACAAAGCCAGGACCGCATAGAAAAAGAAAGTAAACCAGGAAGGTATGGGTAAAAAGATTTCAGCCCAAGAAAAACTGGCCAGAAAACGCATCACAGCCATCAAAATCATAAGAATCAATTGGGGCACAAACGAAACCACGACCCCCAGTTGAAGCCATAATAGGCTCAAAAGAGCGCAGCCGAAAGAAAATATGGTCAGGAAGGTGACAAAGGGCAGAACAATAATGTTGGCCAAGGGGGAAACCAAAGACAACCTGCCAAAAGAGAATAATAAAAGGGGCAGAACAAAAATCTGAGCCGAAAGAGTGGAAACAACACTTTCTTTGACGGCAAAAAAGGAAGGCAGACCGCTTAACAAGCGGGAAAGGGGAGAGGAAAGATAAACGAGCCCCAAAAAAGCGAGAAAGGAAAGCTGAAACCCTGTGTCAAAAACAGCCAAAGGAGTAAAAAAGAGCATCAGGGCCAGAGTAAAAAGAGACAAGCGCTCCGTATCGGGAACCCGGCCGTTGTAGGTGGCCAGAAGAAGCAGGCCGCCCATTAACCCGGCCCGAACCGCACAAGCCGGAGCACCGATCATGACAACGTAGACAAAAAGAAACCCGAGGGTCACCCAAAAGGCCTGCTGTCTCCACAGTCCCAGAAAAATAAAAAAGTTAAGGATAACAGATGAGAGAATGGTTATGTTGGTTCCCGAAACAGCCACTATGTGGCGCACACCGGCCGTATTAAGAATCTCTTTCCACTGTCCGGGAATATTGTCCTCGTCTCCAAAGATAAGAGCCTCGAAAAAACCGGCCCAAGGTACAGCAAAGGTTTTTTCCAAACTCTTCTCCAACTTGTTTTTAAGATGAATGGGAACGGTTCTCCAGGTTATCTTCTGCCCGGGCAGAAGCTCCAGCTGCGGTTCGTCCATCACGAAATAGACGCCTTTTCTGGACAGATAAGATTTGTAATCAAATCCTGAAAAAGAAACCGGCTCCTGTAAAACCCCGTCGAGAGACACTCTTTGCCCGTACCTCAACTCCGACTCGAGCCCGGTTTCAACAAGAATCCGAGCTTCGGGATAATAAGCGCAGACAACAGCTTTTTGATAATAGTCGTACCGAGACGGATCTTCGCACACCCAGCCTTCAGTTTTAACGGCTTGTCCGTAAAAAATAGAGAGTTCCGGACGCTCTACTAAATCCTCAGCCCGGCTCATTCTGTAGTTTCCTCCAAAAAACAGCAGCAATGGAACAGCCAGCCACAGAACTTTCTTTTGTTCTGTGAGAACCGATACGAAAACCAGAACGGAGAAAAGAAAAATAAAAAAAGCCCAGTCAAGGGCTGATGAGAAAACAGCGGCTGCCAGAACTCCGCCGACAAAACAAAGGCAGGAAAGCAGAAAAATATCTAAACGGTCCATTACGCTTTTCTCAATTTGCATTCTTCAAAAAAGGGTTCAACCGCTCTCAGAATACGGATAAAGTAGGACTCTTGGTATTCGGGCGTCTGAAAGTCGGGGGTCAACGTTTTCCCGGGCCTGTACTCCTGCAGTATAAAACGAGAAGCAGGAGCTATCCATTCCGCAATCTTTAAAACGTCTTCCTTGTCAAGCAGCCCGGGAACCAAAGTGGTCCTGAACTCAACCTCAATCGGAGCTCTTTTCAAGTAATCAACACTGTCTTCTATTCTTAACAAAAGGTCTTTACCCCAAAAATCGGTCTTGGCTGCTTGAGAACGAAGAAAAAGTTCTTGAAAGCCTATCATTTTCAAATACTTCTCAGGCGGCGCCTTAACATCCATGGCCACGTAGTCAACCACTTTTTCGCGAACCAGTTCTCTCAGCAAGTCGGGGTTGGAACCATTGGTATCAATCTTGACCGCATATCCCATCTCTTTAACCTTATTGCAGAAAAGAGCAAGGTCCTCATGAACAGTAGGCTCCCCTCCCGTGACAACCACTCCCTCTAAACTGCCCTGCCTTTCTTTTAGAAACTTAACAACCTCTTTCTCGGAAAAAGAGGGGTGTTTTTCAATTTCTCCCGAAAGCACCAGTTCGGGGTTGTGGCACCAGGGACAACGGAAAGAACAGCCGGCTGTAAAAACAACAGCGGCCAACTTTCCCGGATAATCAACAAGAGTCAATTTTTGTAACCCCCCGATCCTCATATATCATTTGTGCAATACCAGGTATTGCACAAAAATTTAGGTTCAAAGTCCAGTTTTTTAACTGTGCAATACCTGGTATTGCACAGTTTATCAGGTTTGCCTGTCAGGCAATATGGTATTCTTTTCTCTCTTTGAACTCCTGTTGTTTCCCGTCGTTCCATTGGCTGACCGGCCTCAAGTAGCCCACCACCCTGGAATAAACCTCGCAGGGCTGCTTTATAGTGCACTTTGGACACTCAAAATATTCACCTGAGATGTAGCCGTGGGAAGGACAAATGGAAAAAGTGGGGGTCAGGCTGATGTAGGGTAGTTCAAACTTTTCAAATACTTTTTGAATCAATTTCTTAGCCTGACCAGGGTCGTGGATTCTTTCTCCTAAAAATAGGTGCTGCACCGTACCCCCCGTATACATGGTCTGCAGTTCATCCTGTTTGCTCAAAGCTTCAAACGGATCATCCGTATAGTTGACAGGAAGCTGGGTGGAGTTGGTGTAATAAGGCACCTCTTCTGTACCGGCGGTAATGATGTCAGGATACTCCTTTTTGTCTTTTAAGGCCAGGCGGAAAGCGGTTCCTTCACCGGGCGTGGCTTCCAGATTGTAAAGACTTCCTGTTTCTTCCTGATAATCGATCAGTTTGCCGCGCATAAATTTCATCACCTCCAAGGCAAAAGAGCCTCCTTTGCGGCTCCCTATGTCTTTTCCCATAAAATTAAGCAGAGCCTCGTTCATACCTATCAGGCCGATGGTGGAAAAGTGATTGCCCCAGTACTTGCCCCTCATCTTTTTGACACTGTCAAGCCAATAGTTGCAGTAAGGATAAAGCCCCTGCTCTGTCAACCTTTCCACAGTTTTACGCTTAATCTCCAGGCTTTGCTGAGCAAGATCCATGCTTTCACTCAAGCGCTCAAAAAAATCTTTTTTGTTTTCACTGAGATAACCAATACGGGGCAGGTTGATGGTCACCACCCCTATGCTGCCGGTTAATGAGCCGGCTCCAAATAGGCCTCCTCCGCCCCGGTTGTAAAGTTCTCTTTTATCCAAACGCAAACGACAACACATACTACGCACATCTTTAGGGTCCATGCTGGAATTGATGTAATTTCCAAAATAGTTAATGCCGTACTTAATTGTTGCCTCCCACATCGGGGTCAGGGCTTCTTTGTCCCAGGGAAAATCCCGGGTGATGTTTATGGTAGGGATAGGAAAGGTAAACACCCGGCCCTGGGCGTCCCCCTCCATCATCACCTCGTAAAAAGCCCTGTTCAACATATCCATCTCCGATTGAAACTCTCCGTACACCTCCTCCTGGGGCTCTCCGCCGATGATAACCGGCTGGTCTTCAAAAAGAGGGGAGGGCGTGATATCCAAAGTCAGGTTGCTGAAAGGAGTCTGGAAGCCAACCCTTGTAGGCACATTCATATTGAAAAGAAACTCCTGCATCGCCTGCTTGACCTGAGAATAGGAAAGATGGTCGTATCTTACGAACGGAGCGAGAAGGGTGTCAAAGTTAGAAATAGCCACTGCTCCGGCCACCTCTCCCTGCACCGTGTATAGAAAATTAACTATCTGGCCCAGGGCGGTTTTCAGGTGTTTGGCCGGAGAAGATTGAATCTTACCCCTCACGCCTCCGAAACCCCTCTGTAAAAGATCATAAAGGTCCCATCCGCAGCAATAGGCGCCAAGGGTCTGAAGGTCGTGGATATGAAAATCTCCTTTTTCTACTTTTTCTCTTATTTCTTTGGGATAAACCTTTTCCAACCAGTATTTTTTAACCAGATAAGAGGCGACATAGTTGTTCAGCCCCTGCAGAGAATAGGTCATATTGGCGTTTTCTTTCACCTCCCAGTCCAGCTCTTTGATATACTTGTCAACCCTTCCCACCGCTTTCTTCTCCAGCTTCTCCATGCCTCTTATCCTTCTTCTCTGGTCCCGGTACAAGACATAGGCCCTGGCCGCCTCAAAAGCCTTGTTCTTCATCAGCGTCTCCTCAACTATATCTTGAATCTCCTCTACTCCGGGCACTTCTTCTTTAAAACGCTCACTTAAAGTTTCGACCACCTGGTCAGAAAGCTTCTCAGCCATCTCTCTACCGTCTGTTTCTGAAGCAGAAAGACTCTTGAGAAGAGCCTGAGTAATCTTTTCCTGGTCAAAAACGACCAAATGGCCGTCTCTTTTTTTTACTTGTTCCAACATAAAAAGTTCTTAGTTTCTTAACAGGGCAGTGCTTAAACCCAAAATCAAATAGATTAAAATCCAGTGGCAATAACCGTTACCTTGATGTTGCCTTTCTTCAGTTTTTCATCTTGAATAGCGCCGAATATCACTTTAGCGTCCTTGCCTTCGTTGCGGGTGATAACCTCAGCCGCCTCATTGATCTCGTGCAGGCTTATGTCCTCCCCGCCCGAAATATTAAAAAGAATACCGCTCGCTTCAGAAATGGACACATCAAGCAAAGGTGAATTCAAAGCTTTTTGAGCAGCTTTAGCCGCTCGTCTTTTTCCGTTTTCTTGTCCGATACCAAAAAAGGCGGTGCCTGAATTTTCCATAATAGATTTAATGTCCGCAAAATTGACATTAACGATTCCCGGTAAGAGAACCAGGTCGGAGATACCCTTTACCGCCTGCCTTAAAACTTCATCGCATTCAGAAAAAGCGTCTGAAAGTGATGTTTCGCTGGCCAGCCCCCGCACCAAATTCATATTGGGTATAATTATCAGGGTGTCCGTCTTTTCTTTCATCTTTTCCTGCGCAGCCTTGGCTATGTTAGAACGTATCTTGCCTTCAAAAGAAAAAGGGGTGGTCACCACTCCAATAGTCAAAGCACCCTGCTCTTTGGCAGCCTCGGACACAACGGGAGCTGCACCTGAACCCGTACCGCCCCCGAGGCCTGTTGTTACAAAAACTATATCTGAACCGTGAAGCGCCTGTTCTATCTCCTCTCTCTGCTCCTCAGCCGCTTCAGCACCAATCTCAGGCCTCATTCCGGCTCCTAAGCCGCGGGTCAAACGACGGCCTATTCTTATCTTTTTATCTGCTTTAGCTTCTTCTAAATCCTGGGCGTCGGTGTTAACGGCAATAACCTCTATGTTCTCCAGTTTGCACTCCTTCATCCTGGTCACAGCGTTCCCCCCTGACCCTCCTACTCCCACTACTTTGATGATTATGTTGCGCATAGCGTGTATTGGTAACAAAGTTTCATATGTTTATAACAAGGTTTCGTATGTTTACAACAAAGTTTCGTATGTTTACAACAAAGTTTCGTATGTTTACAGCAGGACCTCAATACCTGTCTTCATAAATTCAAACAAGAAGAGTAACAGCCACATTAAGGAATAAGGTCGCTTAATACTTTTTTCAATCTACTGAGCCATTTCCCGCCTACGATGCTTGAGGGCCTGGAAAACTCTTGACCCTTGACAGCCAGACCGCAGACCGTGGACCAGGATGGATCTTTTTGTTCTGGAGAAAAACCCCGGGGCGTACCGATTCGGGTTACCATACCCAGCTGCTCTTTGGCCATTTCTTTAATCTTAGGCAGTTTAGCGCCTCCGCCTGTAATAACCAGCCCGCCGGGCAGTCTAGGAGAAGAGATCTCTTTCAGTTCTTCTTCCACCAAGCCAAAGATTTCTTTGGTCCGGGCATCGATGATGCGGCCCAGCTTGGCCTGGGAGAACTCAACCTCCTCGCCGGAAAGCTCTTCCTTGATGGTCAGTTTCTTTTTGCGGTCAAGAAAACATGACCCGTATTCAAGTTTTATCTGTTCTGCGGTGTCAACATCTGTTTTCAAACCCCAGGCTATATCTTTAGTGATATTAAAGGAGCCCACGGGCAAAACTCCTGCCCTTAACAAAGTTTTTTCTTTAAAAACCGAATAACTGGTAGAACCGGCCCCAATATCCACGCTCAAAACTCCTAACTCTTTTTCTCTGGAAGAAAGAACCGCTTCAGCGCTGGCTAAGGGGGTGCTCATTACATAACCGATTCTGCATCCGGCGTTTGCCACCGCCTCGATCAGGTTTTCGTAATAAGGAATGAAATAACCCACTACCAGAATTTTAACTTCAAGCCGCACTCCTTTCATCCCTACCGGCTCTCGTATTACGGACTCGTTGTCAACTTTAAACTCTTGAGGAAAAATCTCTAAAATCTCCCTGTTTGGGGGCAGGGAAAATGTTTTAGCTGCATCAATAACCCTTTTCTTGTCTTCTTCGGATATAATCTGGTCCGCTCTGGAAACAGCTACCGTACCCTGAGAACAGGTAGAAAAAATATGGTTTCCTCCCAGGCTCAAATAAACATCACCCGCCATCTCTCCGGACTGCTTTTCCACCCTGTCCAGAAGGGAGGCGATGGAGTCTGTTGCGCTTTCTTTACTCACCACTATTCCTTTTCTCACCCCGGAAGAAGGAACTTCGTCTTTAACAATAACCTCGAGCTTTGACGAGTCGGACCTGAAATAAGCGGCTATGGCCTTAAAGCTCGAGCTTCCCATATCCAGTCCTAAAATTAGATTTTTACGGGCCATTATAATTTAAATAATTTATTCAAACTGTTTTCTCAATCACTCTCTATTATATTACCACACTTAAGATGCGGGGTGCCACAAACTCAACACAGGACTTGTTACTTTTTTTCGGTTTCATCCCTTTTCTCCAGCAGCAGAGACCTGGTCCAGGTAATAACTCTCTTTGCTTCTCATCTCCCGGGCTTCCCGCTTTTTTTGATGGCCGTATCCCAAAATATGCAGCAGGCCGTGGATCAGCACTCTTTTCAGTTCTTTTTCAAACGGTTCTTGGGCTCTCTGCTCCACCACCCAGGGACAAACAACAATCTGCGCCGCAGAGCGAGGCAGCGTGTCTTGTGTCAAATTAAAGGACAAAACGTCAGTAGCCTCTTCCCGGGCCCGATAGCGCTGATTAATCTCCTTAATCGTTTTTTTGTTGACAAACGCTATTGACAACTCGGACACCTCTTTTCCCTCTTTTTCCAAAACAAGGTTCAACACTCTTTTTAGCTCCTGCTCGTCAATCTCAAACTCAGAAAGATTAACCGTCTCAATCATTTTCAGAGAGCTTCTGCTTAACTATCTCACTCACCAGGGCTCCATCAGCCCTGCCTTTCAGGCGGGGCATCAACAAACTCATCACTTTTCCCATGTCTTGGGGTTGCTGGGCTCCGGTCTCTTTAATAGCCCGCTCAACCTGTTCTTCAACCTCCTGCTTCGGCAGCTGTTGAGGCAGGTAGCCCTCAATAATCTTTAACTCGGCTTTTTCTTTTTCAACCAGGTCTTCTCTTCCACCTTTTTGAAACTCTTCTATGGACTCCTTTCTTTTCTTCAGTTCAGAAGAGAGAACCTCTGTCACCTCTTCGTCAGTCAGCTCGCTTTTCTTTTCCAGCTCCTGTTCGGTCAGCTCCTTTTCTCTCTGAGCAATCTTATACCTCTTCTCTTTCTCCTTATTGATAATGGAGGACCTCAAAAAACGCAGGGCGCGAACCAGCTCCTGGTTTCTGTCTTTCATAGCCTGCCTGAGATCCTTTTTAAGTTTTTGGCTCAGCATTGAAGTTTAACGATTGAGTCTTTTACCCAGCTTCCTCATCCTTTCCCTCTCTTTCTGTATCTTCAGCCCCCGCAGGGCTTTTTTCTTTTTCTTGGTTTTACTGAGAGGCCTTTGAAAATATCGGGCTTCTTTAGCCCGCCTCAAGGTGCCGCTTCTTCGAATCGCCCGTGTAAAACGGCGCACCAGGCTCCTCGGAGATTCGCCTTCTCTTTTTTTTACTTCTAAAGTCATTTTATCCTATCCTTTTTTTAATTTCTTTTATTATCTTGTCCAAATCGACCTTCTCCTGCTTTTCCTTTTTCATGTCCCGAATCAAAGCCTTACCCTCCACCATCTCTTTTTTAGCCAAAATGATCGTATAATCAACCCCCATTTTATCCGCCTTACTCAACTGGCCGCTTAAAGAGTCACAGGCAAAATCTTTAGCCGCCCACACCCCTTTCTTTCTCATCTCCTCGAAAACCTCTAACGCCTTTCTCTTGGCCGTCACCCCCAGCTGGGCTAAAAAGACCTGGGGCTTTTCCTTGGGAGGCAGCTTAATTTTCTTTTTTTTCATCGCTTTTATCGTTCTCTCTATTCCCAGCGCCGCTCCACAAGCAGGCGCACTTCTTCCACCCAAAAGAGAGACCAGTTTATCATACCGGCCCCCTCCGGCCAAAGAATTGTCATCCTCGCCCGTAGGCACTATCTCAAAAACGGTACGGGTGTAATAATCCAGTCCGCGCACTAAAAAGGGGTCAAGCTCATAAGGAAGCTCAAGAGCGTCCAAAAACTCCAACACGTCGCTGAAGTGAACCCGGCATTTTTTCCAAAGCGCATCCAAAACCTGAGGCGCCTTATCAATTATTTTTTGGCATTTCTTGGTTTTGCAGTCAAGGATGCGGAGTATATTTGTCTGCAGCCGTCTCTGGCAGTCGGAACACAAGCTGTCCTTATGAGATTCAAAATATTCTTCAAGGTCTTCCTCATACCGTTTTCGGCAGCGGGGGCAGCCAATAGAATTGATCTTGATACGAAGGTCTTTAAACCCGAGCTCTTTGAATATGAAGTAAAACATCTGAATCACATGGGCGTCAATCACGGGTTCGTTCTGGCCAAAAACCTCGGCTCCGAACTGCCAAAACTGACGGTAACGGCCCGCTTGAGGCCGTTCATGCCTGAAAATAGGGCCCAGGTGCCAAAGCAGCACCGGTTTGGGCCAGCTGTTCATCCCGTTTTCGATATAGGCCCGTACTATTCCGGCTGTGCTTTCCGGCCTTAAAGCCAAAGGGCGGGTGCCCTGATACAAAGTGTACATCTCTTTGTCCACTATGTCGGTGCCCTGCCCGATACCTCTTGTAAAAAGCTCTTTTTCTTCAAAAACAGGTATCTCAATCTGCTGAAACCCATAATGGCGGGCTATCTCTTCACACACTCCGACCACCCTTTTGAAGTAACGCATTTTTTCTCCAAAAAGGTCATCCGTTCCCCGCGGCCTTTGGATCTTTTCCTTTTGTTCCTTTTGTTCTTTTTGATCGTCAGTCATTTGATTCTAAAACGAGTTCAGGCTCCCAAAACGAATAATGAGGGGTTTCAATAATGGAAAATCGAGAGACGGGCCAGGCTCTGAAAAAAGCTCGACCGATGATGTTTTTACGCGGAAGAGGGCCCCAGGTCCTTGAATCCGAAGAATATCTTCTGTTGTCTCCCAGCACGAAATACTCATCCTCCCTAAGCTCCATCCGGCCCGAATAACGCAAAACCTCTCCGTTCAAGATATATTCGGACTCCTCAAGCACAAAACTCTCCCCGTCTTGAGCAGTGATCATTATCCGGCCCGCTTCAACCTCTATTGTTTCCCCGGGCAGCCCTATAATCCTTTTAATGTACCGCGTGGAAGGGTTGGGCGGAGCCCTGAAAACAGCCACTTCTCCTCTCTCCGGAGGACGAAGATAATAAGATATCTCGTCAATAATAAGATAGTCGCCGTCATTGAAGTTGGGCACCATCGAGTTTCCGCTTACCACAAAAGGCTGGAATAAAAAATAGCGGATGGGGAGGACGATCAAAAGAGCCAGCGCGGCCATTTTTAAGGTTTCCCAGATAAATTCTAAAAAGTCATTCATAGCAAATTAGCACATACGGCTTTTGTTAAGTATTGTCGTGTTTTTATTATAACTAAAATCAGAGGAATTGCAAAACATCGTCTTGTCCGCCTTGAAGCTGTCTTTTTTGTCCGAGCCCTTTTTATTGGTCTATCCCGGTGCAGTTCTTTTTCTACGCCTTGTTTTCGTTTATAATAGAACAGGTAAGGTCTTATAAACTTCTAAAGATAAGTTTGAATAAACAAAATATCTATGTATTTGACGGCAGGACTTGGCAACCCGGGTCCTAAGTTTAAAAACACCCGGCACAACACCGGGTTTTATGTAATACAGAAAATAGCGGGAGCAAGGAACTGGAAGAAAAGCAGAAAAGGAAATTACTTATACAAAAAGAAAAAAATCGCGTCCAGCGATATTTTGTTTGTCAAACCCCAAACTTTTATGAATGACTCCGGCCTCAGTCTGCGCTCCGCCCAAGGTAAGTTCGGATTAAAGCCCGAAAAGATTATTGTTGTTCATGACGACACCGACCTTCAGCTGGGAAGCATTAAAGTCAGCCGCGGAAAAGGTGCAGGCGGACACAAGGGGGTGGATTCCATTATCAAGGAGCTGGGAACCAAAGATTTTATCCGTATCCGCGTCGGTGTTGCTGTTCCTGAGCAGGAACAAGATTTAAGCCGGTTTGTTTTAAAGTTTTTTCACCCCCGGGGACAGAAAGTAATAAAAAAGAGCGCTATTGAAGTAAAACACGCTCTGGTGCTGATTATAGAAAAAGGGGTTGACCAAGCAATGACAACCATCAACAGTTCATTTCCTCAGGGCTAAGAAGAAGCGTCAGAATTAAGAAAGCATAAAGCCTCTAACCCTGAGCTTAAGAGGGGGTAGGTCAAGGAGGGAAAACCATTCCCCTCGACTCCTTCTTAGCCCTCAAAAAACAAACCCTTTCAAATTTTCCACATTATATAACAGAGAAATCATTTTGTCAATAAACAACCTTTCCTCCCTTTCCTGTGCAATACCTGGTATTGCACAAGTTATCCACAGCCTCTATGAACCTAAATTGAGTGTGCAATACCAGGTATTGCACAATTTTTAAATGAAAAAGATTACAATCAAGGAACAGGCTTATCCCCAAGCGCTGCGGAAAATTAATGAGCCACCCCAAAAACTATATGTCAAGGGAACAATCCCGAAAGGCCCCTGCTTTGCAGTAGTAGGCACCCGGCGTTATTCAAGTTACGGCCAAAGAGCAGCCCTCGACATTGTGTCCGAACTGAGCCGGGCCGGACTGGTAATCGTAAGCGGGATGGCCCGGGGCATAGACACCTTTGCCCACCAAGCCTGTTTAAAGGAAGATGGAAAAACCATAGCGGTTTTGGGAACGGGAATTGACGAAAAATCAATCTATCCTAAGGACAACCTGGAGCTTTCCCGCGCCATCGTCAGTCAAGGGGGATGTCTTTTGTCAGAACAAAAACCGGGCACACCCGGGTACAAGTCAAACTTTTTAAAAAGAAACCGTATTATCTCCGGCCTCTGTCTGGGGGTGCTGGTCATAGAAGCAAAAACACGAAGCGGGGCCCTGAGCACAGCCAACTGGGCACGTAAACAAGGTAAAAAATTATTCGCCCTGCCGGGCTCGATCTATGCCCTCAACTCCAGAGGAACAAACGCTCTGCTGAAAAAAGGGGCAGCGCCTGTTACCTCGGCCCAAGACGTTCTAAAAAAACTGAAAATCAGAAAATTAAAGTTAAACTACGCTTCAAACAAAAAGAAATCTCTTTCCAATGAAGAAAAATTAGTTTTTAAAAAACTAAAGCAAAAACCTCTTCACGTGGAAGAGATAATAGAGGCCACGGGTTTGAAGGCTCATAAAGTTTGTAGTATCTTAACTTTAATGGAGAGTAAAGGGATTATCAAAGAGTTCGGAGTTAATTCTTATGTAATCAATAGTAATCATGAAATTAGTAATAGTTGAGAGCCCGACTAAAACAAAAACGCTAAAGAAGTTTTTAGGAGACGAGTACAAGATAAGCGCCACCATGGGGCATATCCGTGATCTTCCCCGTAAAAAAATTGGGGTTGACCTTAAAGATTTTACCCCCGACTACACGATAGTGCCGGGAAAAAAGAAGATAATAAATCAGCTCAAAAAGGAAAAAAAAGACAGCAAACAGATTATCCTGGCCACAGACCTTGACCGGGAAGGGGAAGCCATTGCGTGGCATACGGCAAAACTGCTGGAGCTTAAACAAGACGACTATCAAAGGGTTGTCTTCCACGAGATTACCGAAAGCGCGCTCAAACAAGCGCTCAAGGCCCCGCGCAAGATAGACAAAAACCTGGTTGATGCTCAGCAGGCGCGCAGGATTTTGGACAGAATCGTAGGCTACAAGCTTTCCCCCTTTCTTTGGAAAAAGATAAGCAAGGGGCTGTCAGCCGGCCGTGTTCAGTCGGTGGTCCTGCGCTTCATAGTAGAAAGGGAAAGAGAGATAGAAAGCTTCAACCCCAAAGAGTATTGGAGCCTTCACGCTCTGCTTTTGAAAAACAGCAGTGAGTTCGAAGCTAAGCTGGTAAAAATAGCTTCTAAAAAACTTTCCAAGTTTGATATAAAAACAAAAAAGGAGGCGGAGAAAATAGTAAAAGACCTGAAACAAGCTCAGTTTGAAGTAAGCGGGGTGCAGAGCAAAGAAAGAAAAAGATATCCTTTTCCCCCTCTTACCACCAGCCTCCTTCAGCAGGACGCCTGGAAACGCCTCCGCTTTTCCTCAAAACAAACAATGTATCTGGCACAGCAGCTTTATGAAAAGGGGCTGATAACCTACCACCGCACCGACTCTTTTAACTTGTCTTCTTCATCCACCCGCCAGGCCAAAGAGATTATTGTCAGTCAGTTTGGAGAAAAATATTGGCCGGGGAAAGTAAAACACTACAAAACCAAATCCAAGTCCGCACAAGAAGCGCACGAAGCCATCAGGCCGGCCCAGCCGAGCAAATTTCCCGAAAACATAAAAGCGGACAAGAAACAGAAAAAACTATACGAATTAATCTGGCAAAGATTCATTGCCTGTCAGATGACTCCTGCCCGCTTCGACCACACCAAGGCAGAGATAAAAGCCGATCAATATTTATTCCAAAGCCGAGGACAGACTCTGAAATTCGACGGATTCCTAAAAGTTTATCCGGTTAGATACAAGGAAGCAGAGCTTCCCCGGCTGGAAAAAGGAGAGGTTCTCAACCTAAAAAAGCTGGAACCAAAACAGCATTTTACTCAGCCGCCTGCCAGATACAACGAGGCCAGCTTGATCAAGGAACTGGAAAAGAACGGCATCGGCCGGCCTTCCACTTACGCCCCGATCATGTCTGTGGTGCAGCAAAGAAACTATGTTAAAAAAGACGGCAAGCGAAGATTTTTCCCTACGGAAATAGGCAAAACGGTTAATGACCTGCTGGTGAACCATTTTCCTAAAATAGTGGATGTGGAATTCACGGCTCGGATGGAAGAAACCCTGGACAAAATCGCCGCAGGCAAAGAAAACTGGAAAAAAGTGCTGGAAGACTTTTATCGGCCTTTTGAGAAAAATCTGGATAAAAAACACAAGGAGGTAGAAAAAAAAGTAGAAAAAACAGACAAGGACTGCCCCGAGTGCGGTTCTCCCCTGGTTATTAGAATGGGGCGCTACGGCCGTTTCTACGGCTGTTCCAACTTTCCCAAATGCAAATACACCCGGCCCATCAAAAAACAGGAGATTATGAAATGCCCCCAATGTGAAGAAGGGTCAGTAGTTGAAAAAAGAACCAAAAAAGGGAAATTATTTTACGGTTGCAATAACTGGCCCCAATGCGATTGGGCCCTGTGGGACGAGCCGACAGGAAAAAAATGCCCCGAGTGTGATTCTCCCTTAATAAAAAAGAAGGGGAAAATAAAATGTTCAAACAAGGATTGTGACTACCTCCAACAACAACAAGAGGCTTGAATTTCCACCAGATTTTTTATGGGGGGCAGCCACCTCTGCTTATCAAGTAGAAGGGGGTATTGACAATGCAGACTGGTCTAAAATTTATCCGGCCGGCAAAGCCTGTGAGCATTACCGGCTTTACAAGCAGGATTTCGACATCTTGAAAAAATTGAACCTCAATGCTTATCGATTCTCCATCGAGTGGTCGAGAATAGAGCCCGAGCCCGGGCAATGGAGCACCGAAGCCATAGAACATTACCGCATTTATCTTGAACAATTGAAAGCCAGAGGCGTTAAAACCATGGTCACCCTGCACCATTTTACCACTCCTTTGTGGATGAAAAAGCAGGGCGGCTGGGCCAATGAAAAAATAGTCTCTTCTTTCTCCCGTTTTGCTCAAAAAATGTTTCAAGAATACAACGACTTAGTCGACTTCTGGATAACCATCAATGAACCTTTCTCCGTTTACGCTTTGATGAGCTACCTCAAGGGAGAGTGGCCGCCTCGCAGAAGAAACCCGATTCTTTTTTTAAAGGTTGTCCGAAATCAAATCAGGGCTCATAAAAAAATTTATAACGCTTTTCACAAACAAAACCCTGAGTGCAAAATAAGTATTGCCAAACACAACACCTTTTTTGAACCGTTTTCTGATTCTTGGCTAAACAAAATAGCTGTTAAGACAGCTCGTTATTTTTCAAACTTTTTCTTTCTCAATAGAGTCAAAGACCATCTCGACTATATCGGAGTCAACTATTACTGCCATGCCCGTATTCAATTCCCGGCCCGGGTGAAAAACGAAAACCTGACAACCACCACTATGGGGTGGGAGATTTTCCCGCGAGGCATCTATCACGTTCTTCAAGAACTAAAAAGATACAACCTCCCCGTCTATATCACCGAAAACGGACTGGCTGATGAAAAAGACGAGCACAGAAAAGATTTCATCAAAGACCACCTCTTCTGGATTCACAAGGCTTTAGGGCAGGGAGTAGAGGTGCGCGGTTACTTTTACTGGTCCCTTATAGACAACTTTGAGTGGGCTCACGGGTTCGATCCGCGGTTCGGACTGGCTGAGGTCGATTACAAAACCATGGAAAGAAAAATAAGAAAATCAGCTTATTATTTAGCTAAAACAGCTGAAGACAACACTCTTTATTTATCAAATACGCATAATCTCATTAACAAACCTCAATGATGGCCTGGATTTTAATAATTGTTCTGGCCTACCTCCTCTTTGCTGTCGCCTCTCTGGCCGACCGCTATCTCTTAGCCGGCCCCCTGCCCAGCCCCGGCGCGTACGCTTTTTTCGTAGGAGCAGGCGGAGCCTTGGCTCTCCTGCTTGTTCCTTTCGGTTTTTTAGCTGTGCCGACCCCGGAACAGATTGCTTTCAATCTCTTCTCCGGAGCGGTCTGGGTGCTGGCCATCCTTTTGCTGTATACCGCTGTTCACAAAAGCGAGGTTACCAGAGCCGCCCCGGCCATAGGAGCTTTGATTCCGATTTTCACTTTGGGCTTGATTCTTGTTTTCCAACCCCAAGATATTGAACTGGGGCTGATATTTTTCATCTCTTTCTCTTTTTCAGTGATCGGAAGCCTGTTGATTGCTTTTGATAAAGAACTTTTTTTCGCCAACCTGCTTTGGTTTTCCCTGTCCGCCCTTTTGTTCGGTATCGGGTTTTTAACTATGAAAAGCGTTTACTCCAGCCAGCCTTTTCTCTCCGGCTTTATCTGGATGAGAATCGGAGGAGCAATAACAGCCGCCTTTTTTCTCTTTTCTCCCAAGGTCAGAAATGAACTCTTTAGAAAAAAATCTGTGACACAAAAAAAGGTGTCTTTACCTCTTATCGCGGGTCAGCTCTGCGGAGGAGCCGCTTTCCTGCTTCAGAACTATGCTGTTTCCATAGCCAGAGTGGGACAGATTCCTCTTATCAACGCTTTAGAAGGTCTTCGCTATGTTTTTCTACTTTCTTTTGTCATAATGTTAAACAGGATAAACCCCGGACTGGTTAAGGAAAAGATGTCGGGCCGAGTACTTTTTCAGAAGGCGGCGGCCATCATCCTTATCTCCATCGGTTTATTCGTATTGGCCCTCCCTCACTTGTAGCCTTGAAATATCCGTGAATTTAAAAAAAATCTTAAAAATAATATTGCTTGCCGGGTTCGGCATACTGACCGTTGCTTTTATGTTTTTTTTCATAGGCCCCCGCACGCAAACCGAGAACATCACCTGGGGCGTTAATTTTTCCGATAAACAGGCTCGGCTCCTGGGGCTGGACCCAAGACAAACTTATCTTTCCATTATCCAGGACCTGGGAGCTAAAAAGATAAAACTGAGCTCCTACTGGGAAACCTTGGAGCCCGCAAAAAACGAGTA
>CAZCSI010000011.1:0-15573 GCA_964501525.1 uncultured Candidatus Saccharibacteria bacterium
AAATATAATCTCATTTTCTTTATATTTTACAATATGATAATATCCTTTATCCCAGATTTCAACTTTGCCAGCACCATAGTATCCTTTAGGAATATTACCTTTAAAATTAGCATATTCAATAGGATGATCTTCCACCCTGACAGCTAATCTTTTTATACCTGTCTTTAAAGGAGGCTGTTTTGGTATTGCCCAACTGGCAAGAACACCCTGATGTTCCAATCTTAAATCATAATGCAGATGTGAAGCATCATGTTTGTGAATTACATAAATTAAAGTACCTTTTTTGTTTTTCTTTTTTCAACCCTAAAGCTCTATCTCATAAACTTCGGAGCCGGATAAAATGTAAAGGAGGCCGTCTTTAACCTCCAGGTCCTTGATATTATTGAACTGACGATTTTTATACTGGGCAACCAGATTTCCCGACTCTTTGTCAACAACCAATATTCTGTTCTCAACCGGCTCAGAGATAAAAATTTCTGAAATATTTTCCGAGGTATAAATTTTACCCAGGTCTCTAATCTCCGGAAAAATGGATAATACCACTCTTTTATTTAAATCGCCTCTATAGAAATAAAAAAGCTCGTTTCCTTTCAAGAGCCAGATCCCGCCGTCAAGAGTCATTGACTTGACCGAGGTTTCCGGTTCGGAAACAGGTTCGCTGAGCCAAAACTCAGGCTCTCCCCAGGTAAAATCTCCTAAATAGGAAAGACGGATAATTTGTTTTTCGTTTTTCTGCCAAAAATACAAATTAGACCTGAAAGAGGAGAAAAGTGAAAAAGAGAGCGCTTGTTCTTCGCTGATTAAATCTTTTGGTTCTGTCAGGCCCTGGTCAAACACTATTATTCTCCCTTTTTCTTCAAGAAAAATAACCCTGTCCTCATAAGTAATAGTGGCAACGCCCAGCAGCCTGCTCTCAACTTGGCTGAAAACAGGCTCCTGCCCCTTTTCAAGCTCTGCAATTTTATTGGAATACGGTGTGAAAAAAAACAGTCTCCCGTTTGACACGACAAAGCTTTGAGGTAAAAACTCTTTTTCTTTAAACCCGTACACAGGCTCTATCCCTTCAAGCTCTTGAATTTTATTAACCTCGTACATTTCTTTTTCTATCCTGTTTTTAATCTCTATAATCTCAGGCATGGCAACCGCTCCGGTTTTGGATAAATTAACGATCTCTGCCCATAGGTCAAGATACAATCTCCGGGCCTCTTCTTCTTTGCCCGTTCGGTATAGAGACCGGGCCGTATTTCTTTTCTCCTGCACTATCTCCAGTTTGTTCTGAGTTTCTTGAACTTGTTTATCTCTCTCCATGCGATGCACCTTTCTCCCGGCCCAGATTAAAATGATAAGGGAAGCGATCGTTATTATTTCTCTTTTGCCCGGGCGCCAGTTGATTTTTCTTTTACTGCGCAGCAAATCAATATTGGACAACCTCGGCAGTTTTATGCTTGACAGCTTTATACCCGGCATCTTGACCCGGGACATAAAAGAGCTTCTGCTCATTTTTGAAAACAGTCTGCCTATGCCGAGCATCTCCAGTTTTTTAACTCGGGAAAAAACTTCTTTGTCAAACCAGACACCACCCTGCTTGATGCGCTCTAAAGGTTTAAACTTCCTTCTTATACCCTCAAAACCGGATTGTTTTTTCTCACCGAACAGTAGTTTTTTACCTGCTGTCTCCTGTTCAGCAGCCAGGTCGATAAGTAGACAAACACCGGGCTTTTTTGATTCCGGAACACTTTTTAAAGTGCGGTTGATTGTTTTTTCGTCCAGCTGATTTAAGCCCGCTAATTTTTTCAAAAAATTCTTTTCCAGAAAAACCTTGTAAATTTCTCCGCTCAACATCAATATCCTGTCTCTCTTTTTAAGCTGGCCCGAAACGATGTTGGAAAAAACAGTCAGGGGATAGGGTTCTATCTCAGAGTCTTTAACTCTTTCCCCCAGATTGACCGTTTCTCCGTTGCGGAGCAGAACAATCTGGGTATCTCCTACTTTTGTAAAATTAAGCTCAAATTGAGTATCGGTTCCTTGTTCGGGAGAATCGGAGCCGGGCGTTATGCTGAGAACGGCAAAACTCAAAGAAGAAAGCCATTCCACCTCACCCAGTTCTGCTTTTCTTCTTAAAAACTCATTGCCTTGTTTAAGGCCCTCTCTTAAACTCTTAGCAGGGGTGGAAGAAGAAGGTCTGTAAAAGCCGTCTTTTACGAAATCGGAGGTATGGCTCAAAAGCTCAGGACCGGAAACACTGTCAGCCTCAACCTTGCCCGCCATAAAAAGGCATCCCCGCCTGTTCTCATAAATATTGGCCGGCTCAAAATAAAAGGTCTTAAAAACCTGCTTGATATCTTTGTCCGAATCTTTGAAGTGAAGTTGATAAACTTTCATTTTAATTGCAGAGTGTTGTTTTCTTTATTATAATGGATGAAGCACACAATAAAAAGGGGACAGCGCTTTTCACTTCCCGCTCCAACAAAACACAAAGCGTATGGAGCAAACCAAAGGATGGTTAGCTCAGTTGGCAGAGCGCTACGTTCACATCGTAGAGGTCACTGGTTCAAGTCCGGTACCATCCACTCTTATTATGAACACACCAATACCTTTTCAATTCT
Source organism: uncultured Candidatus Saccharibacteria bacterium (assembly GCA_964501525.1). Classification (GTDB taxonomy): domain Bacteria; phylum Patescibacteriota; class Minisyncoccia; order Minisyncoccales; family CAYTKG01; genus CAYLVJ01. Next base: position 2,607 of record CAZCSI010000011.1, read on the forward strand.
TAATCTGGTATCTCTGGGAAGCCCCTCGCAGCATTATTAAAGCCTGGGGTAATTTTTTACGCTTCGGGCTTCAGTTTTTTTCTATCCCGCTTCTTTTTAAAACCTTTTTTGCGCCTTGGCGCGGGTATCAGTGGTCTTATGGCCGCGGTTTTGACTTTAGCACTTACTTTGAGGTTTTCTTTTCCAACCTTATCACCCGCATCTTAGGCGCTTTTATGAGATTAATCCTTCTTGTATTCGGGCTGTTAACCGAAGCTGTTTTTCTTGTCGGTGGACTGGCGGTTTTAATCGGCTGGTTCGTCCTTCCCTTAATAACATTGAGATTATTATTTTTAAGTATTGGAGTCTGAAGTGATGAAGTTCAATCCTAAACACTCGCCCCTTTATCCGGCTCTTTTGTACAGAGCTCTGTTTAGTGCTGTAAAGACGGTCAAAAAAATAACCGGCCTGCTTTCTTTGCTGAGCCTGATTGGGATTTATTATAATTTTCTCGTTTCTTCCAAGCCGTTTCCCAGAAACATCTTTTTCTTTTCAACGGCTCTGTTTATCGTTTCTTTTGTGCTGGACCGGTTTTACGAAACCAAGCTTAAGAGGGCCCAACCGGAAACTTCTATTGACAACGCTCTGCAAAGCAGGGAAGAGGTCAACTTGGCTTCCTTTTTTGAGTTGGACGTTTTAGACTGTCTTTTTGCAAAAGACACCTATGCGCTGTTGGGCTGCTTGATTCAAAAAAGTCAACAGGCGCGGTTCATAACCGATCGGCTTCTGATTGACAGAAACAACCTGAAAAAACTTCTGAGAAAAGCAAAGAAAGAACAACGCTCCGACCTCTCCGACCTTATAATCAAATCCCTTGAATCAGCCCGCGATAGAGGCCGGGAAAAAGCCGGAGCCGGAGACCTATTGTTCGTTCTCTCCCAGCAAAACTCTGTTTTCAAGAAAATTATGATGGACAGAGACCTTTATTCCGAGGACATTATCAATCTGGCCTGGTGGTACGAACAGGTGAGCGAAGAAGAAGAGAAAAGAAAGAAATGGTGGGAATACGAAAATCTCCTTCAAAAAGGAAGTCTGGGCCGGCTGTGGTCAACAAGCTATACTGTTGTCCTGGACAAATTTTCCACTGACCTCACTTATCTTATGCAGAATGAGGGCGCGGTCAAGATCATCGGACAAGAAAAAGTAATGGGGCGCATAGAAAGAGAGCTGGCGGGCGCAGACACCAACAAGGTGCTTTTGGTCGGAGAGCCCGGATGCGGAAGAACCGCTCTTATCCACGCTGTTGTTTCCCGTATCGCTTTTGGCCGTTCTCAGCCTGAAATAAATTACAAAAGAGCGGTGCAAATCAATATGACCGGCCTCCTCTCCCAAACAAAAACCAACGAAGAGGCCTACTTTTTGCTGGAGAAAATTTTCAAAGAAATCGTAGCCGCCAAAAACATCATCCTTGTTATCGACGATTTTCATAACTTTATAACCAGCCAGGAAAAAGGCGGCATCTTTGACCTGACAGGAGTTTTAGCCAAATACTTGGAGTCCCCGTATTTCCGACTTTTAGCCGCCACGGACACCGCTAATTACCAGGACAAAGTAGAACCCAAAGCCGGGCTTCTTTACTTTTTGGAAAAAATAGACGTTAAGGGTCTTTCGGAAAAGGAAACAATCCTTGCTATGGAAAAAAGGGTGCCTTTTTACGAGACAAATCACGACCTTTACATCTCTTACCCCGCCTTAAGAGAAATGATAGAATACTCCAAATACTACATCTCCGATTATGTCTTTCCCAAAAAAGCAATGCATGTCCTGGAAGATGTTGTTACTTATGTCCAAACTCAAAAAGAAAAGGTGGTCCTGCCTAAACACGTAGATAAGATAGTTGAGGAAAAAATCAAGGTTCCCGTGGGTAAAATGGAGCAGGAGGAAAAAGAAACCCTGCTCAACCTGGAGAGTCTGATTCATCAAAAGATTATCAACCAGGAAGAAGCGGTGCGCGAAGTTTCTGAGGCTTTACGCAGAGCGAGAAGCGGAGTGGCAACTAAAAAAGGCCCTATAGGCGGTTTTCTTTTTATGGGCCCCACCGGTGTGGGTAAAACGGAAACAGCCAAAGTGCTGGCTGAAATATACTTCGGCTCCCGGGACAATATGATACGCCTTGATATGTCCGAGTACCAAAGCAAAGAAGATATAAAAAGAATAATCGGCACCAAAGAGCAGCAGGGAGTCTTATCAGGAGCGGTGCGCAAAAATCCTTTTTCTCTTATCCTGTTGGACGAAATAGAAAAAGCCCATCCCGACCTGCTTCATCTTTTTCTTCAGGTGCTGGACGAAGGTTATTTCACGGACGGAGTAGGAAGAAGAATCGGCTTTGGCAGCTCCATCATCATCGCCACCTCCAACGCAGGATACAAAATAATTTTAAAAGGCCTGGAACAAAGCACTCCTCACACTGAGATAAGAAAAACCATTCTGAGTTATGTTTTTGACCACAATATTTTCAGACCTGAGTTTATCAATCGTTTCGACGCCGTAGTTGTTTTTCACGCCCTCTCCAAAAGCAACCTGCTTGATATTGCGGGGTTGATGCTCCAAAAGGTGCAGAAGAATATGAAAAAGAAATATATTGATTTCGTTGTTACAAACGAGTTGAAACAAAAAATAGTAGAGTTGAGTTATGACCCCAAATTCGGAGCCAGAGAGATGCAGCGCGTTATTCAGGATACGGTGGAAGACGCACTGGCAGAAGCGTTGCTGGATGGAACTCTTGAAAAAGGGGACAGAATACAGATTACGCCCCAGTTCAAGATTATAAAGATTTGATATGATTAATATGGCATCAAGGTCCTGTTCCGTATCGCCTTTTCCATCCCTTGACATACAAGGGACTTTATGATATATTAGAAACAGATAAGGAGAGAGTTTAAGCGAAATTTTGATTTTTAAATGATTCAACAGCTCTCCTCGGAGAGCTGTGTTTGTTCTTTGTCAGTAATCAACATCTCTGAGTTGTTTCTGAAAAGAGGCAGTCCTGAAAAACAGCTCTGAGAGATAACTCTGAGATGTTGATTGAACTCCTCATCAAGGGTGCCGTCACCCTGATCCTGTATGGGATCGGGGTGGCGGTTACGATGGGCGCTGTCACAGCACGTCTGGAGGAGGAAGAACATTGCACAAACTCCAGGCGGACAACAGTGTTCATCGTAGCGGTAGCCCTGGCCTGGCCAATAACTTGGCTCGGGGTGGGCGCCCACTTCATCCTTCGGGTGTTGTGGGACCTAGTTTGCTTGGGCTTCTTGGCCCTGGTAAAACTAGGCTACCGCCTAGGCAAAGAGTAACTTGCCTGGAAGGCCCTGCCCGGCTCAGCCCCGAGCCGGGTACCGAAACCGCGGGTCCTCGAAAGAGGGCGGCCGCGCGGTTAGGGGCAGAAGCGGGCTGCAGTCAAGGGCGGCCATACAAACAATAATCCTGATAGGGAGCGGGTCCTGCTTCCTGGTTCTGGAGTTGCGGCTTCGGCCGTAGCCAGCTCATGGACTAAAGGTTAAAAAAGCCAAAGTGCCAAAATAAAGCCCAGCTGAGAACAATCTTAGCTGGGCAACCAACCCGAGCTTATAAGCACAGTTTGTAACCTGAGGTTGGTTCTTTTAAAAAAGCAAACTAAACGGCTCATAGCCGTAAAGGAGAGTTACAATGCTGTGCTGCTTAAACACCATTGCTCTTATCAACTGTCTTTTCTGGCTCTATATGGGTTGGAAAGACAAGGATGAGCAAACGAAATTGAATTTTAAAATTTCGTTTGCTTTTCTGGCACTTGTTGTCGCGCTTGATTTGTTAGTGTAAGCGCGGCAGCTAAACCCAGGCTCCGGAACAATTCCGGAGCTTTTATTTTAGCTTAAAACATTAAAAAGGCTGTTTTCTGTGGAAAAACTGTGGAAAAACAGGTGTTTTCAAGGGGTTGACAAGGGGTTGCTTGGTGGAATATACTGGTAGTGAGGTGGGAAATTGTGGAAAACTATGTGAAGAACCCCGGAAACTGTGGAAAACTCGGTGTAAAGATATAAAATACTTACAAACTTGGTTTAAAAACACATTATGCAGGATTTTAAGGGTCAATACAGCCACTCTATGGACAGAAAACGCCGAGTTTCCATTCCAGCCAAGATGCGCGCCAATCTGGGGGCCAGGGTAGTGGTGACCAAAGGAGTAGACGAGTGCTTGGAAATTTACCCTCTCAAGGAGTGGGAAAAAAGAGCTGAACACCTGCAGAACCTGCCTAAAGCCAGAAGAGAAACCAGGGCCCTGATACGTATTATACTCGGCTCCGCCTCCGAGGTGGAGCTGGACAAGCTGGGTAGAATACTTGTTCCCGAGTATTTGACCGACTACGCGGAGTTGAGCAAAGAGGTGATAGTGGTTGGACTGGGAAACAGAATAGAGCTTTGGAACGAAGAAAAATGGAAAGAGTACCGCTCTAAAGCGGAGCAGGACCTGCCGACACTGATGGAAAAGATTGAAGAGCTGGGAGTGTGACCCATCAGCCCGTATTGAAAAACAAGGTCATTGAGTATTTAGACCCTCAGCCGAACCAAAATTTTATTGATTGTACTTTTGGACAGGGAGGGCACACATACGCCATTTTACAAAAAAACGAACCGGATGGAAAAGTACTGGCTATAGAGCAGACCCCGAAGCTGGTAAAACAAGCCGAAGAAAGAATAAAAGACAAGAGATTGAAGCAGAGACTGATTTTTGTCAACAACAACTTTGTCAACTTAAAAGAGATTGTAGAGAAAAAAGATTTTAAGCCGGTGTCCGGAATTGTTCTGGACCTGGGCTTCTCTCTGTGGCATATAAAGCAGAGCGGGCTGGGGTTCAGCTTCCAAAAAGAAGAACCCCTGATAATGAGGTACGACGGAAACGAGAAAAAGATTACGGCAAAAGATATTGTCAACACCTGGCCCCCTAAAGATATCGCTCGAGCGCTCAAACGATACGGAGAAGAAAAGTTTGCCCGGGAAATAGCGGACAGGATATCACAGCAGAGACAAGCAAAAAAGATTGAAACCACCACCCAGCTTTCCGAAATCGTAAAACAAGCCACACCCGACTGGTACCACAGAAAAAGGATTCATCCTGCAACACGCACTTTCCAGGCTCTGCGCATCGCCGTCAACCAGGAGCTAGAAAACCTAAAAATGGTTTTGCCGCAGGCAGCAGAGGTCTTGGAACAGGAAGGACGGCTGGTTATCATCTCCTTCCACTCTTTAGAAGACAGAATCGTTAAAAATTTTTTTAAAAAAACTCCATTAAAAATAATAACCAGAAAGCCGGTCAGACCGGGAGAAGAAGAAATAAAAAACAATCCCAGCTCCCGTTCAGCCAAGTTGAGAGCGGCTGTAAAAACAAAAGAAGAAAATGACAAAAGCTAATTTTTTAAAAAGTTTCATCCTTATCAACCTTTGCCTGACAACGCTTTTCATAATGCAGTTCAGCTCTTTAATTTCAGTCAATTTCGAGGTCTACCAATCCGAATCCCAGATCAAAGAACTGGCCCTAAACAATGAAAAAATGAGCTTTAATTTTCTGGACAAAAACAGATTTGAAAATTTAGAGAATTTGGCTGGTCAGCTCGGTTTTCAAAAGACGGAGAATGTGGAGTACATTGAGGTGTTGAGCAGCGAGATGGCTAGCCGGCCTCAGTAAAATGAAAAACTGGCGCGCCTATTTTTTATTAACCCTTTTCTTTTTATTAACAGCGGCTGTTTTCAGCCGTTTGGTTTTTTTACAGGTTGTAAAACATGAGCTCTATAAAGCGCTGGGCGAAGGAGAACAAAGAATAGTAGAACCCATGGAAAGTGAAAGGGGAGAGATATTCTTTTCCAACGGAGATCCGCTGGCTCTCAACAAAACGGTCAAGTATGCTTTTATTTCTCCCCAAGAAATAAAAGACAAAGAAGAAACGGCTCGGGAGCTGGCTGAGCTGCTGGATCTTTCTTATGACAACGTGCTGGCAAAAGCAAGGAAAAGCAACTATTTTGAAATCATAAAAGATGATCTGTCTGAGCAGGAAGAGCTTTCTCTCAAAGAAAAATCTTTAACCGGCGTCTATATAGATAGAAAAATAGAAAGGTATTACCCTCAGGGAGAGATAACAGCCTATATCACGGGGTTTGTAGGCGGAGAAGGAACAGGCCAGTACGGATTAGAGGGATTTTACGATCAAGAATTAAGGGGCAAAAAAGTAATAACTCAAAAAGAAAAGGGCCCTTTCGGTTTTTTAGATATGACGCCCACTGACCCCAAGGGGCCGGATATTTATACTACAGTCGACCCGGCGATTCAGTTCACCGCCTGGAAAATTTTATCTCAAAGCCAAGAAAGATTGGGATTTAAAAGTGGACAGATCCTGGTAATGGACCCCCGGTCCGGAGCTGTTTTAGCTCTGGCTCAATATCCGAGCTTCGACCCTAACAATTACTCGGAGACGGAAACCCTGGACAGGTTTCAAAATAATCTGGTGCAAAAAACATATGAACCGGGATCCGTTTTCAAGCCCGTTACCCTGGCAGCCGCTATTGACCACAATAAAGTAACTCCGGACACAACTTATGTGGACACGGGTACGGTTCAAATAGGAGGCTACACCATCAAGAACTATGATGAGCGGGTGTGGGGAAAACAGACGATGACTAATGTTCTGGAAAACTCCATCAACACGGGCGCTGTTTTTGCGGAAAAGCAGTTGGGGCACAGTAATTTTCTACGTTATATTGAAGATTTTGGCTTGTTTGAAAAAACCGGCTTGGACCTTCAGGGTGAAGTTTTTTCTGAGAACAGGGAGGTTAAAAAAGGATACGAAGTCAATTATGCCACCGCCTCATTCGGACAGGGGATCAGTATAACGCCTGTCCAATTAGCCCGCTCTTTCACCGCTTTTACTAATGAAGGAAAGATGGTTAATCCTCATCTTGTGCGGAAATTAGGCGATGAACAGATGACAGAGCAGGACAAAGAATTGAAAAAGGTAGTCAGGAAAGAAACAGCCGTTGACCTGGTGAACATGCTGGTTTCTTCAACGGAAAACGGTTATGCCAAAGGAGCTGCGATAGAAGGATACCATATGGCCGGTAAAACAGGGACAGCGCAGATCGCATGGGCTGCTCTCGGTGTCAACCAAAAAGGATACTCAAAAGAAACCTTTCAAACCTTTGTAGGTTTTGGGCCTGCTTATGACCCCCGGTTCCTTGTTGCTGTTAAACTTGATTCTCCCCAAACAAAAACAGCCAGCTACTCAACCACCCCTATTTTTAAAGAACTGGCCGAATATATTGTCACCCTGTGGGAGATACCGCCTTCCAAAATAGAGTAGTATTTCAAACTCTTTTATGCTGAAAAAATTAATTTACAAAATAAAAAGACCCTGCTTGATAATCATCCGGACAGAGGAAAACAAGTTGTTCCTCAGGGCTTTAAGTTTACTCCTCGAAAACAAGCCTTTTGTTGTTTTCCCCCCTCAGAAAAAAAAGCTTGAGTTCTATATCAAAAACTCCAGTCAAACGATTTTTGTTCCGGGAAATCAAGAAAAATTGTCTTCTTCTGGACAAGAATTGTCTTCTTCTGGACAAGAATTGTCTTCTTCTGAACAAAAGGTTGCGAAGCTTTTAACAACCTCTGATATGTTAATAAAACCTGTCAGCACAAAACAGATTAAAACCAAGGCAGCGGTTGCAGAATACGGAGTGGAACAAGAAGCAAACCTTTGTGCTTCAGACCTGTCAACTAAAAACGGTTTTACCAACCTCAAACTCAACTACCAAGGAAACAGCGTTCCTTTATGGCTTACCGGAAACTGGAGCAGGAGGGAGATAGAAAAGATAATGGGCGCCGTTCTCGTTTCTCTTGAACTCGATGTCAACCTGGTCAGCGCTTCCCAGGCCTTAAAAAACTTGGAAAAGTAAAAAAAATCAGGTAGTATGAAATTGGTTCTTCCAATCTATTTCTCCCTCGTAGAAGAAAGGAGGCGCTATGAATAGTAACGTGATGGCAGCGAGGGAGGATTTGACAAAGGATTACATCGAGAAGTTGATAGAACAGTATCAGAATCCTTCCTCGGAAACTCAACGCGAGCGGGCACGCGATAAGCTCGCACAAGCCAGAAGGATCGCTTCGGGAGACCCCGATGCATTGTGGGTCCACCTGTGGATCCTGAAGGCAGGGATCGACTTGGAAGAGGTGGCTTTCGCTGAGCCGGAAGCCAAGAAGAAACGCGGGTACGGCTAAAGCAAAAGAGGGGGACATAGCGGCTAGGCGCCGGGCCGACAAGTCTCATTGTTCTTTACTTCACACCGGCGCCTTTTAATTACATAAAGACCCCGTCGTCTAGTCCGGCCTAGGACGTCAGATTCTCACTCTGGCAACACGGGTTCAAATCCCGTCGGGGTCACTTGAAATCACTGTTTATTTCTGGTTAAATAAACTCAGTATGATTGACCCAATAACGCTTTTGATTATTTTCCTTGTTTTCCTGTCAATAGGAATCTTTTTGTTTATATACAACAAAAAACTGGAGACGGACAAAACCCAGAATGAAGCGATCAGGGATTTGGAAAGACGCCTCACCGATTTAATGAGCAGCCAGCTGAAAGAGATCCGAGGAAGCGTTGACGGCACCTCGGATAAAATGCACCACCAGATTCGGTCTTTTACTCATGAAACGACCGAGATGCGCAAAGATCTGAAGGAGATGCAGGAAAAAATGAAAGATATCTCTTCTTTTCAGGAAATATTCCGTTCTCCGAAACTGAGAGGCCAGTGGGGTGAAGCGAGCTTGGAGCATATCCTTTCCCAGTACTATCCTCCCGAACTGTACGAGTGCCAATATAATTTTTCTTCAGGCCTGCAGGTTGACGCGGTTTTAAAACTTCCCAACAACAAACTGCTGCCCATTGACGCTAAATTCAGTTCGGACAGCTTTCAAAAAATGATAGGCGCCAAAGACAAACAAGCAAGAAACAGCTGCCGCAAACAGTTTGTGTCCGACATCAAAAAACAGATCGACGAAATAGTTTCCAAATATATCATACCCGAGGAGAATACGGTTGATTTCGCTTTGATGTACATCCCGGCCGAAGCCATTTATTACGAGATTATTAACAACATCGGCCGGCAGTTTGACATAGCTCAGTATGCCTGGAAAAAGAGGGTGATTTTAACCTCGCCCAATACCTTTTATTTAACCCTGAAAACAATAGAGTTCTGGTTCAGAGATACGGAGCTTTCAAGGCACACTCAAAAAATAATCAAACGTTTGGAAAGAGTGAGAAGCGACGGCAAGAAACTTTCAGAAGAGTTCAGAAAGTTGGGCAGCCATCTTCACAATGCCGGCTCAGCCTTCCGGAGATCAAAAAAACGTCTTTCTCTGCTGGACAGGAGAACTGAAAAATTAATAGAAAGAAGAGAGATAAAGCAGATTGAAGAGAGGCTTGAAGACAAAGCTGAAGATGAGATTGAAAGTAAAAAAGAAGAAACTTAATCAACCTATTATAATCAAGCAGTTAAATCAACGTAAGAAACTATGTCCTTGGCAATAATCAAAACAGGAGGAAAACAGTATATAGTGGAGCCGGAAGCAAAGATAAAAATTGAAAAGATAAAAGACAAAAAAGAAGGGGATAAGGTTGTCTTTGACAAGGTTTTGCTGGTAGAAGAAAAAGGCAAGGTTCAAATCGGAGAACCCTTTTTAACCAATACTGAAGTGCAGGGAAAAGTTGTAGAACAGGGAAGAAACAGAAAGGTGACTATTCTTAAGTTCAAATCCAAATCCCATCAAAAAACAAAAAGAGGGCATCGTCAGCCCTATACGCAGGTCAAGATCGAAAAGATAAAATCTTGAATTACAGCTTGTACCGGGTGCGGAAAGCAGAGGACAGGGTTTTATCGTCCGCGTATTCCAGCTCTCCGCCCGTAGGCAGACCCCGGCCCAAGGTGCTTATCTCCGGTCCCATACCTTTCAACTTTCTCTTGAGATAAACGATCGTACTGTCCCCCTCAAGAGTAGGATTAAGAGCTAAAATAATCTCTTTAAACTCTGACTCAACCCCGAACTTGGCGGGGTTTTTTATATGTTCGATAAGCTCTTTAACCCTTAACTTTTCTATATCCTCCTCCCGCAGGGAAGAAACAGTGCCTCCCAAAACAAAGTAAAGCCCTTTGTAAAGGTTGCTTTTTTCAACACTTTCCAAATCGGTTTCTTTGGCCACCACGCACAGCTTCCCTTTGTGGCGGCTGCGATCAGAACATATCTCACATAAACCAGAACCGTTCTTTTGAGGAGTGAAAAGTTTGAAACAGAACCGACAGCGGGTCAAACTCCCGAGTTGGTCAATACCTTGAATCAGCTCTTCTCGTTGTTTCTCGTTCAGTTCGAACAAATAAAAAACAAACCGGGCCGCTGTTTTGGGCCCTACTCCGGGGAGCCAAGAAAAAATCTTGATAAGGTTTTCTATTTCTTTGGAATACATTATTCGCCGAATTTGGTTTCTACATCTCTAAAGCTGACACGGCGTTCATCAAAATAAAGGCGGGCTACGCCTACCGGACCGTTGCGGTGCTTGGCTATTATCAACTCCGTCTCGTTCTTGTAGCGGTTGCTGTCTTTTTCACGCTCCCTAAAAACAAACATAACCACGTCAGCATCCTGCTCGAGAGAATTATGGATAACAATATCGTTAGCTACAAAATTATGAGTGCCGGGCACAGTAGCATCATAAACCTTTTCTGTTCCCAAGGGAGTAAGAGAGACAATCTCATCCCAAAAAACATGAGAGTCGGCTAAGCGCTCTAACTCTTCCGAATCAAGACAAGCCGCAATTCTTTGCATTCTTTGCAGTCCTACACCGGTCTTAAAAAGAGTAGTGCCGCAGTAAGAAGTATCGATTCCTCTACTAAACTCTCTCCAGCTTATTCCTTTGGCTCTTTTAGCTTTTTTTATAAACAGAGGCCACACAGCTTTAGGGACAGTATCAACGTTCGGGTTGGAGACCTTATCTTTTAAAAGTTCGATGAGCTTCAAGGCTACCTTCTGTTTTGAGCCAAAGACCCCCACCTTTCTCAAAAACCTTAACTGATCAGGCTTAGATCGAACTACTATTTGGTACCCCGGCCGGTAATTACCTTTTCTTACTTCAAAAATTTTGCTTCTTATTCCCAGCCTCAAAAGAGTATGTTTTACAGCTTCAGCCAACTTAAAGCTGGTAGTAGAATAATAAATTTGGGCCCCAGGTTGTCTATTTTTTTGAGGCCTGATACAGACGCACCCATCTGTGGCCCAAAGATGCCTTAAGAACAGGCTTATGCCTTTTTCGTTTAATCTAAATACAGCCTGAGGTATTTCTTTTTTGTAAGAGCGAACCCTTCTGATTCCTAACTTTTTGTACCAGTTTGTGATGGGATGGTACCTGCCACGGGCAAGAAGATAAGGGCTCGGTAGATAGACGTGCCACCAGTTCTTTTGCCTAACCACCCTTGGGCTGATATTAAAAAGCTTTTTTGCTGCTTCCTTAACGACTTTTATATTTTCCCAGTCAGAACTGGTGTAGTGGTAAGGTTGGCGGGGCAGAATGCAGCCGTCTCCTAAAAGATGAGCCAGTAAAATAACTTCCTTTTCCTTCATCTCGCTTAAAGATTGGTCAGAGAAAGAAAGTGTGCGAGGAGCAGCGATACGGTCTCCAACACCCAACTGGTCTAACCTGACCCAGCCTCCTAACTTTCTAAACTTATGATTAGCCGAGGCCTTTATTTCAAACCCGCTCCTGGTTTTCAGCTTATAAACCTTTTTTTTGCCACTGCAGAAAACTTTGGATATTCTCTTTTCTTTTATCTTCCAATCCCTGCCCAGACTATGAACAGGAATGTTCTTTTCCCCCACCAACTCTTCGATAGGGATTCTTTGGCCGGTATCGGCTCTTGTAATAAGAGTGTCCCCCGTAACACATCCTGACTCTCTCAGGTCCGCCAAAATGGGGCGGGGCGGAGTACGGCGCTCTACAGCCCTGGAAAGCTGGGAAAGAGCCAAAACAGGGATACTCAGCTCCCGAGCCAGAGCTTTAAGAGACCTCGATATCTCAGTCACCTGTCTGACCATGCTGTCCGCGTGAATCCGGGGCTCTATAAGCTGCAGATAGTCGATAATCAACAACCCTAATCCGTGCCTGGCTTTCAACCGGCGGGCCATAGCCCTCATCTGAAGCACATTGGCGGTAGCCGCATCATCTATATATATGGGCGCCTCGGAAAGTACTGCCAAGGCCTCCCTTATTCTTTGAAAATCATCGCTTTGTTCTCCGCTTGACAAGCGGCCCGTGCGCAGCCTCCAAAGGTCAATACCCGCCTGAGCAGCAATAAGACGGTCCACCACCTGGTCTCTGGACATCTCCAGACTGAAAATCCCGACCGGCATGTTTTCTTTGCTGGCTATATGAGATGCAAAGTTCAAGGCCAGGGCGCTTTTCCCGGTCGAAGGCCGGCCGGCTAAAAGAATTAAATCCGACTTTTGGAACCCGGCTAAAATATTGTCCAGCCGGTCAAAACCGGTGGGTATACCGCGCGGAACTCCTTTCTGCTTGGAAAGAGTGTCAATCCTTTCAAACGCCTCCTCCAGGGTTCCCTTAACGAGAACAAAGTCTTGTGTAAGATGATGCTGGGCAATACTGAATATCCTCTCCTCCGCCTGGTCTAAAAGAACATCGATCTCTTCTTCTTCGTCATGACCCAGCTCAGCGATATTATGAGAGGCGCTGATCAGGTCCCGTAAAATTCTTTTTCTCTGGATAATCTTGGCGTACTCCATGGCATGAGCCGAGGTGGGCACCGAATTCACCAAATCGGTGAGGTAGGAGCGGCCGCCTACTTCATCCAGTTTTTCTTTTTCAGCCAAACGGTTGCTTACAGTCAGAACATCGATCGGCTCCGATTT
>CAZCSI010000011.1:15583-17445 GCA_964501525.1 uncultured Candidatus Saccharibacteria bacterium
GATTTTTCAAAAAGATCAACAATACATTCGTAGATAAAACGATGTTTGTTTTTATAAAAATCACGGGGCTCCACCTGGTCAGCCACCCTGGCCGCGGCTGACTCATCCATTAATAATGCCCCTAAAAGAGAGCATTCCGCTTCCACCGCCTGCGGAGGCCGGCCGGTGCTTGGAGATGAATTGTTCTTTTTATCAGCCATATGAAAACTACATTCTATTTTTACTATAACTTAAAAGGGAACTGGAGCGCAACCCTCTGAAAACAGGGGTTTTCAACAAAAATTCCACAGTTCCGGCTGCCCAGGCAGACAACTGCAGGGGTTTCAGCTTTCAACCCCGCTTTTCCCGGCCTTCATCTTAATTTTAGGCCCCTGCCCAGTGTCTTCAATCTCAAAACCCAGGCTGTTTATCTCTCTGCGCACTGCATCCGCTTCATCAAACTTCTTTTCTTTTCGCAGCTCTTCCCGTTTTTGAACCAACTGCTTCACCTCCTGCGGCACCTCCAGCTCCTCAACCTCTGACAACCCCAGCCCCAAGATCTTGTCAAACTCCAGAAGCAGCCGGTATTTTTCTCCGCTAGAAAGTTTTTCCTCTTTTACCACCTGCCAGGTGAGAGCCAAAGCTCCGGGCATATCCAGGTCGTTGTTTATTGTTTCTAAAAATTCTTGACCGTAATCCCGGTTAAGCTGAGAGTTTTTCACACCGGAACCGCCGTCAGATTTTATCTCTCTTACCGCTTGCCGGAGATTGTTTAAAGAAGCCTGCGCTCCTTTCATCGCCTGCTCCGAGAAACTGAGCTTTTTTCTATAATGAGTTCCCAGTGTCAGATAACGATAGGCGAGGGGTTCAAATCCTTTTTCCACCAGCTCTTTTAGAGTTAAAAAGTTGCCCTTGGATTTGCTCATTTTTTCATCCTTGAGCACCAAGAATTCTCCGTGCATCCAAAACCGAACCGCCGGCTCACCCAAAGCCGCTATATTCTGCGCCCTTTCATTGGTGTGGTGCACCCCGATGTGGTCCACCCCTCCGCAGTGGATATCGAACTTCGGCCCCAGATATTTGACACTCATGGCAGAACATTCAATGTGCCAGCCCGGAAACCCTTTTCCCCAGGGCGAGTCCCAGTTCATAATATGGTCTTTATGCTCACCCACCAGTTTCAGCCAGAGGGCGAAATCAGCCGGGTTTTTCTTGTCTTCTCTCTGCTCCGTGCTTTTTCCCTCCTGCTGAGCTTGCAAATCCAGCCGGGCTAATTTTTCGTACCCTTCAAGTTTGGCGGTGTTGAAATAAACAGCGGTTTTTGTTTCATACCCGTAGCCGTTGTTTGTTATTCTTTTTACCATCTCTATCTGTTCTTCGATATGGTCCGTGGCTTTACACCAGATATGGGGCTCCCTGATATTTAGTTTCTTCAAATCTTTTTTAAAAGCTTTGGTGTAATACTCAGCAATCTCCAGTATGGCTTTTTCATTCAGCTTTTTGCCTTCTCTTTTCAAGGCCTTTATCATTTTATCTTCTCCTGCATCAGCATCAGAAGTGAGATGCCCCACATCCGTTATATTCATTATATGTTTAACCTCGTATCCGTTGTGCTCTAGCGTCCGGCGCAGTACATCCTCGAAAAGATAAGTGCGCAGGTTTCCTATATGAGCGTAATCATAAACCGTAGGCCCGCAGGTATAAAGCCCTACTGTTTTTTCTCTGATAGGCTCAAACTTCTCTTTTTTTCTGGTAAGCGTGTTGTAAAGCTTAATCTTATTCATAAACAAAGATAAAAAATTGAATTAAAAGATTATATATATCAAAACAAAGCTCCGCACCTGTTATAATCTTACCACAACTCCGGATATCTTTCAGCCCGG
>CAZCSI010000012.1:0-16889 GCA_964501525.1 uncultured Candidatus Saccharibacteria bacterium
TACTTTACTCAAGGCTGTTGGTCTGGCTATTGCGGTTGAGTTGGTCGGTTTTTACCTTTTAAACTTTTTCGGCCTGATAAATTACAGCCCCAAACCGTTTTATTTATTGGCCGTACCTCTGGGTGCTTATATCTTCGGTATCGGGATGGTGTTGGCCGGTGGATGCGCCAGTGGTACTGCTTATCGTGTTGGAGAAGGAATGATCGGTTCTTGGCTGGCTTTGTTCGGGTTTGCCAGTACGGCTTATTTCGCTAAAGACGGATTTTTATCTGAGGTAGTAACAAAGATTCAAAGTTACAACCTCGGCTCCTTAACCCTGTCTTCGGTGAGCGGTTTGCCGGAAATAATCTTAGTGGTGTTTTTAACTGGTTTTATCTTTTGGCTTTTGTTTCGGCGAGAAAAGGTAAAAATACCCGAAGGTGATATAATAAGTATGATTTTTAAAAAGGGGTGGTCCTGGCAAATGGCCGGTTTGGCCATTGGGTTAATTGGTGCTTTGGCTTTTATCTTTTCCTCTTTGTCGGGCCGCAGTTCTCCCTTGGGTATCACTATGGGCTTTGAAACGATTGTAAAATCAATTATTCGTTGGGATAATTTTCTGACCTGGGAGTCGTTTGAAGTGGTCGGCTTGTTGGTCGGTTCCTTTACTGCCGCTTACCTCGCCGGTGAATTTAAATTTCGCTCTCCAAAGTTAAGGCCTGCCGTACAATCGTTTGCTGGAGGAGGGTTAATGGGGCTTGGGGCGGTTATCGCCAGTGGTTGCAACGTCGGTCATATCTTGAGCGGGGTTCCTCAACTGGCCCTTTCTAGTTTGGTGGCGGGAACCTTTATCATTCTTGGCGGATGGACGATCGTGTATCTTCTATTTATGAGAAATAATTAAACTTAACAGAACTATGAAATTGGGATTAATGGTTACTCGGCCGCCTTATACTTATCAGGATATTGACACCCTGTACTATTTAAGCAAGGCGGCGATTGCTAAAAAACACCAAGTAAAAATATTTCTTTATGTGGACAGCGTTATCGTTGTAAACAGGGATTTGAACCCGGCTAATGAAAGGAATTTATATCAGAAAATGGTGGAGTTGACCGATTTGGGAGCAGAGATAAAGATTTGTGGAGTCTGCGTTCAGTTTCGAGGCATAAAAAGAGAACAGCTCCTGCCTCAAGGGGAGCTGGAAGGGCTGCCCGGGCTGGCAGATATGATCGAAGAGTGTGATAAGTTTATAAGCTTGTAAAATAAAAATATGGCAAAAAAAGTTCTAATAATCGTTAATAATCCACCCTTCGGTACGATTTTTCCGGCTGAGGCGGTAAGGGCGGGTATCGCTTTTGCGGGCATGGACCTGGATGCTTCATTGGTTTTCAGCGGTGACGGAGTTTTCTCATTGCTGAAAGAACAAGACTCAGATGTTATTGGAGCCGGCAGCATAAAAGAAGGGTTGTCCAATGCGGAGGAGTTCGGTTTGAAAATCTTTGCGGATGAAGACAGTTTGAGTGAAAAAAAAGTTTCTGAAGACGAAATAGAATCGGTGAAGATTTTGTCTGGTTTGGAAATAAATAATTTGGTTAGGTCGGCTGAAGTTATCATTAATTTTTAAATTTATGCTTTTCATATTAAAATCTAACGAAATCGATTATTACAAGCGAGTTTTGAAATTCATTAATGAAGGCGATAAGGTGGTTCTTATTCAAGACGGGGTTCTTCTCGCCCATAATCGTAATAATGAATTTATCTTAGCTGTCAAGGACAAGAACGTGGAAATCTTAGTTTTAGAAAACGATTTAGATTTGAGAGGAGTCAAGAACGATATCGGAGCCGAAGCAATAACTTATAGGGAGATGGTCGACCTTATAGAAGAGAATAAAGTTTTTTCTTAAAACATGGAAATACCGCCCTGGATTGAAATCGGAAAATACGATAAAGAAAAATACTTGGAAACTTTAGAGACCATAAATGAAAATAAGTTAACCACGGTTTGTTTGGAGGCCAATTGTCCGAATCGTTATGAATGTTTTGCCCGCGGCACGGCTACATTTATGATTTTGGGTGACGTTTGTACCAGAAATTGCCGCTATTGCAATATAAAAACAGGCCGGCCGAAAGCGGTTGACACCGAAGAACCTAAACGGATTGCGGCGGCCGTTGAAAAGATGGAGCTGAGTTATGCGGTAATAACCTGTGTTACCAGAGATGATTTGGAAGATGGAGGAGCCGGCCAATTCGTAAAAACAATTAAGGCGATAAGAAAAAATAATCCGGGCTGTGGTATTGAGGTTTTAATCTCGGACCTAAAAGGTAATTGGCCGGCGCTCAAAAAAATACTGGAGGCCGACCCGGATGTTGTTAATCACAACTTAGAGGCGGTTAAAAATGTTTTTACTTTGATTAGGCCTGAGGGAGATTATAAGTTGTCTTTAGACCTTTTAAGTAAAATAAAAGAGTTCGCGCCGGAAACAATAACTAAGTCCGGTTTTATGCTCGGGTTGGGTGAGACGAATAGGCAAATAGTTGAAACAATTGAGGATTTGAAAAATTGTGATTGCGATATCGTTACGATAGGTCAGTACTTGCAGCCCAGTTCAGCGCATTTTCCGGTACAAAAATACTACAAACCCGAGGAGTTTAAGAGAATTCAAACGATTGCCGAAGAAATCGGAATTAAACAAGTTTTCGCCGGACCTTTGATTAGAAGCTCTTATGAGGCCGGAGTTATAACTGAAAAAACATGACAACTTGGAGGCTTGTAAAAACAATCACTGACAACGGCGCGATGCAGATGGCCATTGACGAGGCTATTCTTACGGCGAGGATTAAAAGCGGGGCTCCCAACACCCTGCGGTTTTTCTCCTGGCATCCATCTTGTGTGACGATCGGTTTTTTTCAAAGCTTAAAAGAAGAGGTTGAAATCGCTAAGGCGCAAGATATGGGAGTAGATTTGGTCAGGAGGTATACGGGCGGTGGAGCGGTTTTACACGAAGACGAGCTGACATATTCTTTGACCGTTTCTGAAGAAAATGTTTCTTCAGACATAGTCGAGTCTTATAAAGAAATTTGCGGGGGAATAATCGAAGCCTTGCGTTCTCTTGGCATAGAGTCGGAATTCAAGCCCATAAACGATATTGTAGTCGGCAATAAAAAAATATCGGGCAATGCCCAAACTAGAAAAGCCGGGGTGGTTTTGCAGCACGGGACGATTCTTTCAGGATTAGACCTGGAAAAGATGTTTTCTATTCTCAAGGTGCCGGATGAAAAAATTAAAGATAAACTGATAAAAGTAGCCGAGGAGAGAGTAACTTCGTTGAAAGCTCAATTGGGGAGAGAGGTTGCTTTTGAAGAAATCGAAAAAGCGATGGTCAAGGGATTCGAGAAGGCGTTTAAAGTGAAAATCAAAGCGGGGGAGTTGACTCCTGAAGAGTTAAGGACGGCCGAAAAACTATATAAAGAAAAATATACAAGCCGTAAATGGAACTATTGGCGATAGTATGAAAAAAACGATTTACAAGCCCCCTGACGGCAAGCTTCTACGTATTCGATTTGACGTGGAGGGCGATATTATAAAAAGCTTAAGGATTACCGGTGATTTTTTTATTCATCCGGAAGAAGCGATTGTTGATATCGAACAGTTTTTGATTGGAAAGAAAATCCACATCATTGACAGCGCTTTAACGGAATTTCTGTCGGACAACAATATAACCGTAATCGGGTTTAGCCCGATTGATCTTTTAAGCGCTTTAAGAAAAGCTGCTCTCTAAGTTTTTTATTCCAGCTGGATCTTAATAAAAAATCTTGATAAAAAAGCAAAACGGTTTGATTATGAGCTGGGATGGGATGAATTTTTCTTTGCTTTTTTACCACAATAGTTTCTTTTTTAACATATAGTTTCTTTTTTAACATCAGATTTCAGAACCCGGTTAAAGCTCTGTTGTCGCCAACCTCAACTGTGATGGAAAACGGATTTTCTCAGGAAACGGTTCAAGAATTAAGAGCGCGCGGACACGACGTAGTGGTGGGCAGTGGTATTTTTGGTACTGCCAATATGCTGGTTATCGATGCGGACGGTCGTTCAGTGCAGATCGGTGCAGAGTCACGGAACAGCTCTTACGGCCGGGCAGCATTGTCTGATTAACAATCCTTAAAGGGTTTGCAGCTATAGGGCGTCAAGGATGATTATCCTTGACTTTTTGTTACTTTTATAGTATTATCATAGACAACTGAACGGGCTTATAAGCCCGAATTTGCTATTAAGGAGGAATGTAGTGAAAAGTAAAAAGATTTTCTACGTTATCTTGATGGTCGTTGCTGTGACCATCCTGTTCGGCTCCATGTTTATTCCGGAGTCGGAAGAGATCAGGTATTCTCCGCCTGTTCTTAGCAGGGCGGAGGAAATAGAGGAATGGGCACCGGAGACGCCTATTCTGGGGAAAGTTGACTTGGAGGAGGTGTGGCCGACCGTCACCCCGACTCCTTAGTCAGCTCGTTTTAGGACCAGCCCAGCGGGCCGGTCCTTTTTTCTTGATTTTTTAAATTTATACCCTAAGATTAATTATAGGAGATTCTTAATCTCAAGGAGGTTAGAATGCAGGGTGTAAAAGTGGATCTGAAGTGTTCTTTTTGCGGCTCAAGGATTTACAAGCAGGGCCTTGAGTACAGGTGCTACGACTGCGGAGCTCGCTTTCTTGTCTTCGTGAAGGTGCGAGTAGAGGTTCTTGCCCCTCCTTCCCGGGATAAGAAAAAAAAGAATAGAGTTCACGGTTTCGAATAGACCGGCTCAATTGAGCCGGTCTTATTTTTTAAAAATTATTGACAAGTAAAAAGTTTTTTGATACTTTTGAGGTGTACTTGGGGTCGTAGTCTAACTGGAAAACGCCCGCTCGACAAGCGCCCCTAAGGGGAGCCTGGTACGGAAGTTGACCTGGACTGCAGGTGGGCCGCGGATTACCTGCAGGAGAGATTAGCTGACTGTATTAGGTTTGGAGTTGCGGGTTCGAATCCCGCCGACCCCGTGTTCATAGAGGAGCGATAATTATTTATCGCTCCTTTTTCTTTTTTCACTTGCGGCACGAACCAAAAAGAGCTAAATTAAAAAAAGAACAGAATTGATATGGAAACATTGAGAAAGAGCGCCAAAAAGATTATTTTTATCAATATTTTACTGCTTGTTTTCCCCTGGGGCCTGGGTCTTATTCTCATTCCCGGTCACTTATCAAGGTCTTTGGGGCTTAGTTCCATTTACTGGCGCCTTTTGGGAGCCGCTTCTCTTGCAGGCGCGGTTATTTATTATTTCTCGTACAGGTTTTACCAGAAAAAAATCTCTTTTTACGTCTTTGTTTTTGGGGTAATCGATAATTTTTTGGCGGGGCTTGTCATAACTGTGCTTTTTATAACAGGACGAGCGCCTTTTATAGCTTTTTTAAATACGCCTTTGCTTTTTTTCTTTTCTTACTTTTTTTTAGATCAAGCTTGTTGTTATGAGAAAACAAGACAAGAAGAGAAAGAACCGGAATAAAACTGCTTTACCGTTTTTGATTGAAAAAGAAAAAGCAAAGTTGTTTTATATAAATCACTCAAGTTTAAAAACGTATGGCAGAAAAAAATAAAATCCATGTTTTTGTTTCCGGCCGGGTGCAGGGGGTGTTTTTTAGGGCCGGCACCAGAAAAAAAGCCCGGGAGCTGGGGCTGACAGGCTGGGTTAAAAACCTGCCCGACGGCAGAGTAGAAACGGTTTTGGAGGGCGAAAAAGAGGCGGTAAAAAAAATGACAAAGTGGTTTAAGCACGGTCCGCCTTTGGCCCGGGTGAATAACGTTGAGATAAAACAAGGTTCTTTTGGGGGTGAGTTTCAAGATTTCAGGATAAGGCGATAAAGAAGAGTCTGAATCGGCCTTGAGGGTAACCGGTAAAACCGCTCTTGATCGGCATAGGAGAATTTTGGCTCTTTAATATGCTATAATACAAAAAAGAAGTTAATCAAAGGTCGATCCTTATAACACGTCAGAGTTTAATGGTTAGAAGTCAAAAAATGAAAAAACTTATATTAACCGTGTTAGTGGGCGTTCTGGTCTTTTCTGTTTCAGTTTCTCCGGTTTTAGCGCAGGAAAACGGAGAGGAGCTTAACGGAGAGGAAAATGGAGAGGATCTTAACGGAGAGGAAAACGGGGAAGAAGTGGAAGAGGAGTCCGAGGATGAAGAAGACGGGGAGGAAGAAGAAACTGATTCTGAGGAGCTTCTTGAGCAACTCAGAGAACAAATCGAACTACTCAGGACTCAGATTGAACAGGTTGTAAACAGGATACAGAACATGCTGCAGCTTAGAACGCAGTTGAGAGACCAGGGGGTGGATACTGAGGAAGAAACCAAAGAAATTCAACAAATACTCAAGCTGACACAGCAGTTATGGCAGGGCCGGAGAGGAGAGGAGGTGGAGCTTCTTCAGGAATTTCTTGCTACGGACCCGGAGGTCTATCCCGAAGGACTTGTGACGGGATACTATGGGCCCTTAACCATGCGGGCAGTGCAAAGGTTTCAGGAAAGAGCAGGTATTGAGCAGGTCGGAAGAGTAGGCCCTCAGACTCTTTCCAAAATCAATGAACTACTGGAGGAGGGTGCCGGGGACTCAGGTAAAGTACCGCCCGGACTTTTGGTCTCTCCAGGGATCAGAAGGTTGCTGGGAGAGAACTCTGTAATACCGGAAGGCCAGGAACTGCCGCCCGGAATTGAGAGAAGATTAGGACAATCTGAAGAAGACGTTGAGTCCGATGAGGAAGAAGAGGATGAGGAAGAAGAGGCTGAGGAAGAAGATACGGTCGCTCCTACCATATCCGTCATTGTGGTTTCGGAGACAGAATCTAATTCAGCTGTTATCAGCTGGTCAACGGATGAAGCAGCGGACAGCAGAGTATACTATGACACCGGTTCTTCGGTGGATGCGGATACGGCTCAAACAGAATATTCTTCGGAGCTGGTCGAAGAACACGAGGTTGAGTTAGCGGAGCTGGATTCTGAGACAGAGTATTTCTTTTTCGTAGTTTCTGTTGATGAGGCGGGAAACGAAGCCGAAAGCGGAACGCAGTCCTTTACAACTCTGGAATTAACTGAAGAATAAAGAAGCCGGGCTGACAGAAAGTTATCTTTGGGACCGGACAGATGTTGTTTTGGGTTACGCTCTGAACCGACGAATAAAACAAACTCGCACTCGCGAGTTTGTTTTGGTTGCCGTGTCTGATTGTGATAGGATGTTTAAAATAGAAAAAATATTTTGATATTTGATATGAGAAAGGTAAGAGTTGCTTTTTTCGCTGACCTGCATATCCGCAGGAACAAAATTCAATCCCAGACAGATTTTGGAGGTCCAAGCCGGTGGATTCCCAAAAAAGCCCAAGAAGCGCTTAACGATATCCGTCCCGATTATATTTTCGGATTGGGAGACCTAACCGCTGCCGGAGACGAAGAAGACTGGCTGGGTTATAGAAAATGGCTTCAGGGAGTTAAAGCTCCGGTGTTTGACCTGATGGGCAACCATGACCGGGATTATACTGTTTTTCACAACCTTGATTATGGCGAGGGATATTTTGATGTGCTGGGCCGGGTTTCTGCCGCCAAAGCGGTTAAAATAGGAAACCTGATTTTTATACTGATATCAGAGGAGCATGACCCGGAAGGCAATAGAAAGCTGTTGACCTCTACTGTACCTCTGAGAACTTTTGACTTTTTAGAGTCGATCCTCCAGAAATACTCGAAAAGCAATAATATTTTTGTTTTAAGCCACACCTTGCTGAGAGGAACCACAGCTTTGTCGAACGACTGGTCGTTTAATGACATTGAGGACTGGAAAATCATATCAAAAAGATTTTTTAAGTTGTTTTCTCGATACCCTGTTACAGCTCATTTAACAGGACATACTCATATGGATTATCGCTATCGGGCGGGAATAAAAGACATTGACGAGAGAAAGTATAAGAAGAAAATAGGGAAATTCATCAACGGCAAAGATTACAATAGACTGCCCGACATTTATTTTTTGAATATGCCGTGCGTGGATACGGCTCACGGCTGGCTGGGAAGCAACTTCGCTTTTTTAAGAAAATTGGGAACAAAAACAGCCAAGGCTCAACACTCACCCCTGCGTTGGCTGTATGTTAAACTGGAAGAAAAAGGTCCTCGGATTTTTGATTTTTTGTATAAATCTCAAATCAACAACATTCTCGGCCGGCCAGCCGTTTATTATTTCGACATTGTTCCGGACAGTAAAAAAGTAAAAATGACAACCCGCTGGATAGGCAAAAACAAGGATATGGAGGAGCATGATATTTTCTTAGCATTTCCAACTGAGTGTTCCGGCTCCGAGGCTGAAATCATCGCCTCTGACCTGAGTTTAAGAACCAAGGAAAATTTACAAATTACCAGGGACAGCTGGTTTAAACTGTCTGCGGGCCAGAAAGGGAAGGCCGTACTTTCAAAAAGTTTTACCGGGCTGAAAGAGATAAAAGGAATTGATGTTGCAGCTCATAACTTAAAAGGTTACTCTGTTTTATGGCAGGGAAGCATGGATAAAGGGGCGACCTGGTCAGAGCAATGGGTTGAGGATCCCTCTTCTCTGGGTAGAGTGAATGCGATTAAGATTAAGATAAGTTTTACCGCAGGTGGCTCGGAGGCAGAAATAGAAGATGTAAAGTTAAAAGTTGATAATTAGTGATAAAACATAATAAGTTTCAATGATAAAAGAGTTTACAATTAAAACTGACAAGCGCTGTGAACTGGTGGACATTACCCCAGAGGTAAAAGAAATAGTTAACGAAAGCTGTAGAGAAGAGGCTTCGGTTTTAGTTTTTACTCCGCACTCGACGGCCGGGGTTTTGTTGACTGAGAACGAGCCGGGGCTGAAACAGGATTTACTTGATGTTCTTAAAGACATGGTCGCCGGCTTTGATTTTTTGCACGACCGGATTGACAACAACGCGGACTCTCACATCCTTTCCGCTATCATAGGCCACGGAAAGAATTTGATGGTTCAAGAAGGGAAGTTGGTTCTTGGAACCTGGCAGCAGATTTTTCTGGTTGAACTGGACGGTCCAAGAACAAGAAAGCTCGTGGTTCAGGTTAAAGATTAAAAAATTACCATAGTTCTGGTATGAAAAACAAAAACCTTAGTTTTTCATTAGCCAAAAAGTACTTAGGGAAAGAAGTAGAAGTGGTGATAGACAGGCCTCTGGGCAGCAAGCATCCGGAGTATGGATTTAAATACAAAGCTAATTACGGTTATGTACCGGGAACGGAGGCCCCGGACGGCGAAGAACTGGATGCTTATTTTCTCGGAGGCAATAAACCAGTCAGGAAAGGTAGGGGAAAATGTATCGCCGTTATCCATAGACTGAATGACGACGATGACAAGTTGGTTGTAGTCGTTCAGGGAAAAGAGGAGATGAAAGATGGGGAGATTAAAAAGGCTGTTTCTTTTCAGGAAAAGTGGTTTGAGTGGGAGATCAGGCGATAAGTCGAAGCCTGCCCGCTGGTGACTTATCTGAAATTTTATGAGATAATAAAAAAGTTAAAATGAACAAAAAAATATTATTTGGAGTTGCAACTTTGCTATTTACTTTTGGAGCGGGTTTTTATTTTCTGATGCGCACCGGCCGGGAAAAACAACAAGTGGAACCGGAGGATCTTTCGTCTAACCCCGCTGCGTTTTTTTGTGAAGAACAAGGAGGAAGGGTGCAAAACATTCCCTTTGACACGGGGGTAAGAGGATTTTGTGTTTTTGAGGACGGCTCTCAATGTGCACAATGGGATTTTTATAATCAAAGATGCGACAAAGGGCAGTTAAAAGTAGAGGTTTTGGAAAAAGGCAGCGGGACCAGGGTTGACAACGAAGACGTAGTCAGTGTTCATTATGTGGGCAGGCTGGAAGATGGGACAAAGTTTGACTCAAGTATAGACAGAGGAGAATCTTTTTCCTTCACTCTGGGAGCAGGGGAAGTCATATCGGGCTGGGACCAGGGAGTTCTGGGGATGCAGGTCGGAGAGAAAAGAAGATTAACTATTGGCCCGGCTTTGGGCTATGGAGAAAATGGAGTCCCGGGGGTCATTCCTCCTGATTCGGTTTTAATTTTCGAGGTAGAGCTTTTAGAAATCGGAGGCCATGGCTTATAAATTTCCTAAAAAAATATTTCCGAGCCGAGTAACACCTTTTTTAAGGTGCCCTTTTCAGTTTAAGTGTAAAAACGACAAAGAGATCGAGGTAGAGTTTGTAGAAACTCCGGCTACTTTTACAGGCAAGGTGATTCATAATGTGCTGGAGAAGTTTTTTGACATCTCAAGAGTGCCCATAGACGAAAGAGACAAGGTTGATATTGCTCAGATCGTGCGGGAAGCGTGGGTTGATGTGCCGAAGAATGGAGGCGACAGAACCCCTTGGACCGGAGAGGAAAGAAAAGAGCTTTTTGGTTCTCGGGAGCAGGAAAGAGCTTACGGCTTGAAAACCATCAGCATGGTTAATAATTTTTTAGCGGGAGCAGACCTTTCCGCTGTGCCTTTGGCCGTTGAGGAGTGGATGGACTGCGAGGTTGATAACTTTACTCTGGCAGGAAGGATAGACAGAATAGACCAGGAGTCGACTGATACGGTAGCTATTTGGGATTACAAAACAGGCAAACTTCCCTACCATAAAAGTATTGAAAAAATGATGGAGCAGGATTTTCAGATTCCGATCTACTCCATAGTAGCGGGGGAGCGCTACCCCGGAGCTAAAAAGATTAAGGCCGGACTTATCTATGTAAAATATTCCAGGATTTTTGATGTGGTTTGGACCAGAGAGGAGATAAAAGAGTTGAAGGGAAAACTAATCGCTAAACTTGAAAAAATAAAAAAGACAAAGAAGTTTCCCCCTCGGCTCAACAAGCTCTGCCCCTGGTGCGACTATAAAGATATCTGCCCCGCTTACAAAGAAAACGAAGAATAAGTTATGATGAGATAGAGGGGCGAAGGCCCCTCTATTAATATTATTTATATTACCCCTTGACACGACATAGTTTTGGGTATATACTCAAAACAGAAAGGTCAAAGATTACAAAAGTTAACAAGAAATCTTTAATATGCCTAGATTCAACGGAACCGGACCTTTAGGTTGCGGACCCCGAACTGGTTGCGGCATGGGGCCCTGCGGAGCAGGGATAGGCTGGAGAAGGGGCCGGGGTAGAGGTGTGGGCAGATTCTTCGGAATTGGAAAATACAGCGCTGAGGACGAGAAAGAAGATCTTTCAGATTACGAAAGGTGCTTGAAAGAGGAGTTGAAAGCTGTCCAAAACCGCCTGGAGGAACTGGAAAAATAAAAAAGGCCGCGGACCCCGGTCTCTTTTAAGGGGCCGGGATGGGCCTTTTTTAAAGATTAGCATAGAGATTTTTCATTTTCAATATGGTTAGACCTTGTAAAAACAGAAGAATAAGATTTGACCCGGATGTCACTTATTTTAAACCCAGAGGCGTGGCTTTGCGCTCTCTTAAGGTGACGGAGTTGACCAAAGAAGAGATTGAGGCTTTGCGCCTCAAAAATATAAAAGGGTTGACACAAACAGAGGCTGCAGAAAGAATGAACACCTCCCAAAGTACTTTTCAGAGAATTCTTTCTTCTGCTTATGAAAAAATAAGCCGGGCTCTGGTAGAAGGAAGGGCGATTAAGATTGTAGGCCCTTAACGGCTTTTAAAAAAATCAAAAATCCTCTATAATCAACTACTGAAAGGCAACGGCATTTTTTTATTGCTTAATTCGTCTTTCTTGTTGGTTTATGGAACAGGTTTTAAGTGTAAAAAACTTGGACGTAACAAGGGGTCAAGAAAAGATAATTGACTCCTTGTCTTTTAGTTTGGAAAAAGGAGAGTTTTTGACCATATTGGGCCCCAATGGTTCTGGGAAAAGCACTCTTTTCGAAGCCTTGCTCGGTATAGTTGACTACGAAGGCGACATCAACTGGTCGCCGCAGGTTAAAATAAGTTATCTCCCGGAAAGATTGGCCAGAGAAATGTTTCTCCTTTTTCCTCTTACGGTTAAAGACTTTTTTGAGCTGAGCAAAATAAAAAAGGACAGGACGGAGAAGCTGCTTTCTTCCGTGGGGCTGGGCAGGGATTTTTTAGACAGAACTCCAGCTCGTTTATCTTCAGGAGAGTTTCAAAGAATGTTGGTGGCCTGGTCTTTGGCTTCAGAACCCAATGTGCTTTTGTTTGATGAGCCGATGGGGGGTATTGATGTTGGAGGCAGGGAGACGATTTACACCCTGCTTCATAAGTTCTGGAAAGAAAAAGGATTAACCGTTGTTCTTGTTACCCATGAGATCAATGTTGTTTATGCTTACTCCACCAACGTGTTATGCCTTTCCCGTAAAAAAATGTGTTACGGCAAGGCAAAAGAAGTGCTGACTCCTGAAAACTTAAGGCAGATTTATGGCCATCAATTAAAATTCTACGAACACGATTAGTATTTGTGGAAAACTGTGCAATAGCAGCCGTTGCACACATTAAGATAAAGGAAATATGGAGTTTGTAATAAGCTTAATAACAAGTGCTTTTATAGGGGGAGCCGCAGGGGCTTTGGGCGCTCTTATGGTTTCCAAAAAGATGTCGTTGGTGGGAGGCCCTCTCGGCCACCTGGCTCTTCCGGGCGTGGCTGTAGCTCTTAGCTTTGGTTTTAATATTTTTTTCGGCTCGCTGTTTTCAGTAGTGGTCGGAGTGTTTATTATCTGGTTGTTGGAGCAGAAGACCGAACTTTCCATTGAAACAGTAACCGGGGTGGTGTTTGCAACAGGTGTGGCCCTGGGTTTGTTGCTCCTGCCTCTTGAGCGGGCGGAAGAGGCGGTGGTCGGGGATATAACTCAGGTGACCGTTCTCGATCTTTTTTTAAGTACGGTGTTGATTTTTCTGACTTTTGTATTCATTAAGAAACTGGCCTCTCAAATCGTATTGCTTTCTATCTCCGGGGGCCTTGCTCAGAGTAAGGGTGTTCATATCAGGGTGGTGACGTTTATCTATTTGTTGATGATAGCCCTTACCGTTGCTTTGGAGGTTAAAATCCTGGGTATTCTTCTTACGGCCGCCTTGTTTGTTATCCCGGCTGCCGCCTCCAGGAACATTACTCGTTCTCTCCGCCCCTATATCCTGATAAGCTCTTTTTTCGGTGTGGTCTCGTGTTCATTGGGGGTAGTGGGGTATGAGCTGACAACTGTAGCAGCCGGTCCTTTGATGATTGTTTCAGCCGGAGTCATATTTCTCTTTTGTTTTTTGGTGCGGAAAAGTAAAAAGAGATACAGCATAACCGGTCAAGTTTTTTGACATCCGCTCAATATTATGGCAAACTTTAGGCAGTTTATTGCAGGCAGAGAGAAAGGGAGGTACCACGATGATGAAGTGGATCGGAGTCGTTGTTCTGGGCCTCATGCTTTTGGGAAACTGCTCTTTTCCGCTTCCTGAGGAGGTGGGAGGACCGGAACCCATGGAGTGGGGGGCTCAGAGAACCCCACCGCAGTGCTTTGTGCTCTGCGGGGAGTGATCGTCGAGAGCGGCCAGACAAGGCCGCTTTCTCTTTTTTTGAACCTGAAGAAATGGTAGAATAAATATAACATGAAATCCTCTTTTCAAGAGATCAAGGGAGTAAGGTTTTTGTTTCTCAGAGAAAACGATGCTTATGAGCGCGGTTTTGCGCATGGCTCTCTTTTAAAGAACGAGATAAAAGATCAAGCTGGTGATATCCTGGAGTATGTTCAAAGCAAAATAGGACGGGCTTCAGGCAAGATTTTTATGAGGATAGTCTTTAAAAAAGCCAAGAAATTGAGAAAACAGTTTTCTTCGGAAGAGCTGAGAGAGATGGAGGGTATATCGCAGGGAAGCGGTCTGCCTTTGAGCTGGATAGTCCTTTTTAACTCGATTTACGAAATAGCGATTTCTTTCAGAAATAACTTTGTAGCCTGTTCTTTTTTCGCTGCCCCGTGGAAAGGAACGGAAAAAGTGGTGATAGGCAAGACCATTGACCTTTATTTTGAAAAAAAAGTCACGGAGTTTATAACCAAAAGAAGATTCATTGCCGTTTACCAAAGTAAAACCTTGAACAATAAGTTTATTGCTCCTTCTCTGCCCGGGCTTTTGGTTACCGACTCCGTTGTGACGGAAAAAGGAACTGTTTTTGCGGTCAATGACGGCGGCGGGGCGCACAAAAATATTGATTTTGACAGAAAGCCCATTGTTTCCATCGCCTGGAGTCTGGCCCAGCTTGAATCCCAAAGCAGGGTCTGGCTGGAGGCTTTGAAAAAGACCGGCTCTATCAGGCCTTTCGCCTGTCTGGTTTCGGACGGGCAGAGGAATAACACTTTTCTCATAGAGATGTGCCAAGGAGACTATTTTGTCAAAAGAATGGACGAGAATATTATCAACACCAATCATTTTGTATCCCAGAAAATGAAAGAAAAATGGTATGTCAGCAATTACAAACAGCGCAAAGAATACAAGGTCACCATTAAAAGAGGAGAGAGCATTAAAAACAAGATCGAGAAAGGAATAAGCTCTCTGGAAGAGGCGGTGGAGACTATTAAAATCCACGAGAGGACATTTGATCCGGCTCTGGGGTCGGTTTCTAACAATGGTACGGTGCAGGGGTTTATTTACCTGCCCTGTGAAAGAAAGATACTTTTTCCCAGCGGAGACAAAGTTCCGCCTACCTTTTACGGAGCATGGAAAGAATTTGATTTAAACGAAATTTTAACGCAGACTTGACTAAACCCTTTTTTTATAGGAAAATAATAAAAGTTTGTTAAAAAAATGACAACTTTACCTAACTTAGAATTAATATTCTTAAGGGGAGGGTTTTTAAACTGTTCAGTCCGAATCAACGGACCCGTTAATTGTTTTAAAAAAACCAACAGAAATGTTGGTTTTTTTATTACCTAAAACTATGGATGATTTTTTAGAAAAGAAAATTGAGGATATGGACGAGGTGTGGCTGGAAAACTATCCTTCCGGAGTGGGAAGACAGATAGAGTTTGAAAGATATCCGCTTTATCGGGTTTTAACTCGTTCAGCTCGGGAGTATCCGGACAAAGAGGCTCTTGTTTTTTACGGTCAGAGCTATTCTTTTAAAAAGATTGACGAACAATCAAGCCGTTTTGCTTCTGTGCTTCAAAAACAAGGAGTTAGGAAAGGGGACAGGGTCACTCTTTTTCTCCCCAATTGTCCAGCTTTTGTGATCGCTTTTTATGGAGCTCTCAAGGCAGGGGCCATAGTTTCTCCGCTCAACCCTCTTTATACCGCAAAGGAGCTGGCTGAAATCGTTAATGATTCCGGCTCCCGGGTTATTGTCTCTCTTAAGATATTTTCAGGAAAAATAGCTAAAGTTCAAGGTAAAACAGAGCTGGAGACCGTGATTTTATCCAATATCGGTGCTTACCTCCCTTCCCATCTCAGTTTTTTGAATGATGTTAAAAATTTTCCTCAGAAAATACTTCAAGGGCCTCAAAGGGTGCAGCTCAAAAGGAATGGGTCTCTTGATTTTGAAGAGGTGATAGAAGGCTCTGACAAAGAGTACTCCGAGGTGGAGACAGCATCGGACGACATCGCTGTTTTAATGTACACCAGCGGCACTACGGGGCTGCCCAAAGGGGTGCCTTTGACTCACTTCAATATTACTGCCAACCTGGACCAGATCGGCGCTTTTGTGGATGGAGCGGTGAGTAAAGCCCAAGAAGTTCAGCTGGGTGTTTTACCTTTTTTCCATATTTATGGGTTGACCTTTGTGCTCAATCATTCCATGCGTGAGGCCTGGACCGTGATTCTTTTTCCCAAGTTTCACACTAAAACTATCTGCCAGGCTATTGGAGAGCACGAAATCACCATCGTGCCCGGGGTGCCGGCTATTTTTTCAGCCCTGTGTAATCTTATTGAGAAGAATCCGGAGCAGTTCGATATTTCTTCAATCCGGTTTTGCGGAAGCGGAGCTGCTTCCTGCCCGGCTGAACTGCTAAGAAGAGTTAAAAAAGTGACAGGCAAACCGATTATTGAGGCCTACGGGCTGACGGAAACTTCTCCCATCACTCATATGAACCCGCC
The DNA here is from genome assembly GCA_964501525.1 of uncultured Candidatus Saccharibacteria bacterium. Lineage (GTDB taxonomy): Bacteria > Patescibacteriota > Minisyncoccia > Minisyncoccales > CAYTKG01 > CAYLVJ01. The sequence continues at coordinate 16,083 of CAZCSI010000012.1, forward strand.
TTTGGGAAAGCAGAAGACAGGAAGTATTGGTATTCCTTTGCCTGGTACAGAAGCCAAGATTGTTCATCCCCAGACCGGAGAAGAACTACCGGCCCTTCATTCAGGAGAACTGATGGTCAAAGGCCCTCAGGTTTTTGAAGGCTACTGGGGAAAGCAAGATGTAACCGATGAAGCCTTGGAAAAAGAAGGGTGGCTTCACACCAAAGACATTGTTTTAATGGACACTGACGGTTATTTCTTTATTCAAGGCCGGCTGGACGATATGATTAATGTCAGCGGCCAAAAGGTATGGCCTAAAGAGATAGAAGATGTTTTGTCCGAACACCCTGCTGTAAAAGAAGCAGCGGTGGTGGGCGTGGAGGACGAAAAAACAGGTCAGGCGCCAAAAGCCTTCGTAGTTTTGGATAAAAAAATAGAAAAAGAGGAGATATTGGATTTCTGCCGGGAGAAACTTGTCGGTTACAAGATTCCGAAGGGGATAGAAGAGATATCCGAGGTACCGCGCTCTCATTTAGGCAAGAATTTACGTTATATTTTAAGAAAAGAAGCTCAAGAAAAAAGTTGAACGCAGAGATCGTTTAGCCTAGAAAGCAAGGCTGATTAATTTCTTGTTTTTTGCCCGGAACTTTTCCAGAAAGCCGGGCAGAGCAGAGGGAATAAGTCCTCTAAATAGTTCTTTTTTTATGTAGTGTAAAAAGGAGGGTTCAGATGAGCAGAAAACCTGTTAAGCCGAAAGGCGGAAAAAAGCAGAGACGACACATGGCAAGGGTGAAAACTCAAAGGGGGAACAAATGACGAAGCACGAGC
>CAZCSI010000013.1:0-15814 GCA_964501525.1 uncultured Candidatus Saccharibacteria bacterium
CTTTTTAATATCAAAGTCATAGCAACAGAGCTTTTGGTTGGGCTGGTGGCAATTGTGCTTCTTGTTGACCTTCTTTTATCAGAAGGCCGCTGGCAAGTAATATTCAAGTCTATAATCCTTCTGGCCTTTTCTTACCTTGGGTGGTCGTTGATTAAGAGTGTATTGATAGAGATAAAAAGAAGAGAAAAGATGGAGGAGATGGCCTCGGAGCTGAGAAAGGCCTATAATGAACTGAAAAAGATAGATGAAGCTAAAAGCGAGTTTATTGCTATGGCCTCGCACCAGTTGAGAACTCCGATCACGATTGTAAAAGGTCTTTCTTCTATGCTTTTGGAGGGAAACTATGGAAAATTTCCTAAAAAAGCTCAAAAACCGCTTAAAAGTATATTCGAGTCCAATGAGAGGCTGGTAAAGGTGGTAGATGACTTGTTAAGCATCTCTAAAGCGGATTTAGGGCACCTTGAGGTTGAACTACAAGAAACTGATCTGGGCGAAATGATAGATGAAGCGATAAAAGAATTATCAAGAGAAGCGGAAAAGAAAAACCTTGAGGTTGAGTGGAAGAAACCGAAAGGTTTTGATAAAATTAAAGTTGACCGAGTAAAGATAAGGCAGGTCATTTTTAATCTGATAGATAATGCGATAAGATATACGCAGGAGGGGAGTGTTAGGATTTCTCTGACATCATCGGACTCCAAAGTGTTATTCGCAGTGGAGGATACGGGTGAGGGGCTGGGTAAGGAAGAAAAAGAAAGGATATTCGAGCGTTTCACCCGGGGCCAGGCAGGGATTGACCGCTTTGTGGAAGGCACGGGCCTTGGGCTGTATCTCAGCAAGAGATATGTAGAGCTCCATAAGGGTAAGATCTGGGCTGAGAGTGAAGGCAAGGGCAAGGGCAGTACTTTTTATGTGGAGATTCCAAAATAATTAAAGGTGGAAAATAATTAATCATTTCAAAGACCATGACTCAAAAAACTAAAAAGAAAATTCTGCTCATAGAGGATGAAAAGGAGATGGCGGAGATGTACCGGGATGTTTTTAAGAGAGCCGGATTTGAAATAAAGTTGGCTTTAACTGCTGAAGAAGGGTGGGAGTTGCTGGAGAAGGAACAATTTGACTTAATCCTTCTTGACCTGCTTCTTCCCAAAGAAAGCGGATTAAGTTTTTTGAAAAGGTTAAGAGAGAACGAAAAAACAGAAAAGCTGCCGGTAGTGGTTCTTTCCAACTATGATGCAGCCGATACCAGGGATAAAGCTTTTGAATTAGGTATAGAGGCTTATTTAATGAAGGCCAATTTTGTACCCAAGACTCTGGTTAAAGAGATTAAGAAACATTTGTCCTAATTCAGAAAAGACCTGACATAGTGTCAGGGGTAGGACATAAAATGAAAAGGGTAGGACAAAATGAAAACAGTACTCCAAAGAGTCCAAAAAGCTAGTGTTTCTATTGAGGGCGAGGTAAAAGCTGAGATTGAGAAAGGCTTTTTAGTTTTAATCGGGATAGGACAGGAAGATAAGGAAAGTCAGGCTCGAGAGATGGCCGGACAGATAAGCCAGCTGCGGATTATGGAAGATGAAGAGGGCAAGATGAACCTTTCCTTGCTTGACACCGGGGGCGAGGTGCTTGTTGTGTCCCAGTTTACTCTTTACGCTGATACGAGCAGGGGCCGGAGGCCAAGTTTTGGCCGGGCGGCTGATCCGGCTCAAGCAGAAAAAATTTATGATAAGTTTATACAAGAACTGGAGAGTACCGGGGTTAAGGTAAAGACCGGCCGGTTCGGTGCCTATATGGAGGTTTCCTTAGTCAATGACGGCCCGGTAACCTTGATTTTGGAAAGCGGATGATTGCAAACTGTGTTTAAAACCTTTATTATTAACAAACATGGCCAAAAAGAAAAAACAAAAGACAAGGTCAAAGTCAAAGAAAAAACAGGAAAAAGAAGAGTTTCCCATTCATAAGATTAGGGTTAAGGTGGTGGGGATAGGCGGAGGAGCCGGTTCCATTATTGAAGATATTGCGGCTCAGTATAAGAATACTGAGTTTTATGTAGCTGACACTGACCAGTCGGCTCTTTCTAAATTCAACCGTAAAAAAAGAATCAAAGCTATTCGTTTCGGCGAGGAGACGACCCGGGGCATGGGCACGGGCATGAACGTGGAGATGGGGCGGAAGGCGGCTGAAGAGAATAGAGAAGAGATTAAGAAGGTTTTGAGCGGAGCGGATTTATGCATCTTTGTTTCTTGTTTGGGAGGAGGAACCGGCTCGGGCGCGATGCCGGTTTGGGCAGAGATAGCTCAGGATTTGGAGAGCTTGAGTTATGGGTTCTTTACTCTTCCTTTTGAATTTGAACGGGAAAAGAAGCTTGAAACTGCGCGGCTGGCCTTGGGAGAGCTGCGGCTTTTTTTAAACGCCATGGCAGTTATTCCCAATCAGAGAGTTTTCCAGGTTGTAGACGAGAAGGTGCCTATTAAAAAAGCGCTTTCCAGTATTAATAACGCCATGGGATCCAGTTTGGAAGGGTTGATAGAGATGATACACAGCCCCGGGTTGATTAATATTGATTTTGCCGACCTGGAGACTATTCTTCGGGCTGAACGCCCACTTTCTTATCTGGCCCGGGCCAGGGCCGGAGGCAAAGGACGGGTGAAGTCGGTCCTTAAAGGCCTTTTGGACAATCCTCTTTATCCTTATGACATCTCAGGTGCAGATAGCATTCTTTTTAATATAAGTGCTCCGACCAATCTTTCTTTGTCCGAGGTGGCCGAGATTTCGGAAACAATTGCCAAGCAGGTTAAAGAAGAGGATTCACGGGTTATTTTTGGAGTCAACCTGGTCCGAGGCAAAAATGAACTTGATGTTACTCTTCTGGCTGTTGGTTGCGAGCTGAAAGAGTTGTTTTCAGAAGCAACAAAGCCTTCTTTTGAGAAGAAAAAAAGGGTGAAGGTAGAAAGAGAGAGGCTTGAAGAGGGCAGGGGACAGGGGATGAAAGAGTCGGAAGAGAGCGAAGAAAAGATAAGAAAAAACGCGCTTGAGGTTCAAAAAGACATGAAAGAGATTGAAAAAGAGCTTTTGAAAAGAGAAAAAAGGTGGGAAAGCCCGACCTTTTTAAGAAAAAAAGAATAAAACAATAAAGAAATAGAAATAAAACATGGAAGTTAAAAAAGCAGTTGTTCTTCTGGGCGGACTGGGGACCAGATTTTTGCCTTTATCAAAGGTTTTACCCAAAGAGCTTTGGCCGCTGGTTGACAGGCCTGTTGTTCATTACCTTCTTGAAGAGATAAAAGAGGCTGGAATCAAAGAGGTCATTTTTGTTGTGCCTCCCGGAGAGAACCTGACTCTTTCTTATCTGGAAAAAGACGGTTCATTGGAAAGCATTTTAAAGGAAAGAGGAAAAGAGGGGCTTTTAAGGGAGGTAGAAAACATTGAAGATTTGAAAGAGAATCTTTCTTTTTCCTATGTGGTGCAGGAAGAGCCTTTGGGTGACGGGCATGCTTTGCTTCAAGCTAAAGACAAGATAGGAGATGAGCCGTTCGCTCTTCTTTTTGGAGACGATATAATTTATTCCGAGACGCCGGCTTTGAAACAGCTGCTTGATTTGTTTAAGAGCTCGGAAAGACCGTTGATGGCTCTTTATTCTGTGCCTCGGGAAGAGGTTTCAAGCTTCGGGGTGGTTAAAAACGAAAGAATCGCCAACAGGTTTTACAAAATAAAGGAGATTGTTGAAAAACCGGACCCTGAACAAGCCCCCTCTAATTTAGCGGTAGTTGGTAAATATATCCTGCTTCCCTTCATATTCGAGTTTTTGGAGGATCCGGATCAGATCAAGAAAGCCGGGAAGATGATGGAAGAAACGGGAGAGATTGTTTTGGCTGAAGCGATTGCGGCTGCTCTTAAGGCAGGCAAAACCTTTTATGGTTATGAGGTCAAAGGAGAATGGCTTCGTTGCGGTAATAAAATTAACTGGCTCAAATCGCACCTTTTTCTCTGCCTCAAGCACCCTCGTTTCGGCGGAGAGTTGAGAGAATTTCTGCGGGAACAGCTTTAGTTTTGAGGCTGCAAAGAGGTTGATATAAGATTAAAATAGCAGATTATGAAAAAAAAACAGATTTTTCAAAAATATTTTAAAAAAAGAAAAGAGGGTCAATACCATCCCAAATATGATTTTGGTTTAGTTTTGATTATTGGCGGCGGGGAGTTTTATTCGGGCTCTCCTGCTTTGTCCGCTATGGCCTCTATGCGTACGGGAGCGGATATGGTGCAGGTTTTTGCGCCTCAAAGGGCGGCGGATATTATTGCTTCCTTTTCCCCGGACCTGGCAGCCTATCCCTTAAGAGGGAGTTGGCTGACGGAGGAACATGTTCCTGACCTGCTGGCTCGAACCAAAGCGGGGGAAAGAGTTTCCCGGGGCAATATTTGTGTAGTGGTCGGAGGAGGAACGGGCCGGTCTGAAGAAACAAAAAAGGCTCTGCGAAGTTATCTTTCCCAAATTAAAGTGAAGACAGTGGTTGATGCGGACGCTCTTCATGCTCTGGGCGAAGAACAGGAGATTGTGCGGGATAAAGATTTTCTTCTTACCCCCCATGCTTATGAGTTTTACAAGCTGACCGGAAGGGAGGTAAAAGACCTTTCTCACGAGGAAAAACAAAAGGCAGTGCAGGAGGAGGCGTCTCGGTTGGGAACTACTGTTCTGTTAAAAGAAAAACCGGATATTATTTCGGACGGGGAAGAGGTTGTTTTGACTGAGGTGGGAAGCCCCTATATGTCGGTGGGCGGAACGGGAGACAGTCTGGCAGGAGTGTGTGCGGCCCTTATCGCGCGCGGTGCTTCTCCTCTTGAGGCAGCCAGCCTGGGGACCTACATCCTGGGTAAAGCGGGAAGGACTGCTGCCGAACGGCTCCACGACGGCTTGTTGGCCACGGATATCATTGAAACAATTCCAGAGATTATCAAAGAACATGTTTGATTTAATCATTGTGGGCGGTGGTCCGGCAGGAATTACGGCCGGGATCTATGCTGCACGTAAAAAACTAAACACCCTTCTTATTACCGAAGATTTTATAGGTCAGACAGGCAAGGCTTTTGATATAGAAAACTATCCCGGCTTTGAAAGCATAAGGGGCATAGACCTTGTCGGCCGTTTTAAAGAACATCTGCTTAAATTCGAGGTCAAAACAAAACACGGCAAGGTAACTAGAATCAAAAACAAAAAAAATATTTTTCAAGTAACAATTGAGGCTGGCGACAAGTTTGAAGCCCGGGCGGTAATTGTTGCCACAGGCAGGGACCCCAGACCCTTAGAGGTGCCCGGCGAAAAAGAACTTTTAGGCCGGGGGGTAGGGTACTGCGTCACTTGTGACGGACCCTTGTTTTCCGGTAAAAAAGTAGCGGTGGTGGGGGGCGGTAACTCCGGGCTAGAGGCTGCCCTTGAGCTTGGCAGCTACTGCGAGCACGTATATTTGCTTGAAATACGGGAAAAACCGGCCGGAGATGAACTTTTGCAGAGCCAGATTGAGAAAGAAGACAATATTGATCTTTTGACCCGAGTTAAAACTAAAGAAATCAAGGGCGAGAAATGGGTTTCTTCTCTGGTTTATGAAGATTTGGCCTCGAACAAAGAAAAAGAAATAGGAGTGGAAGGGGTTTTTATTGAGGTTGGATATACGCCGGCTACCGGTTTTGCCAATGCGCTGGTTGATTTTAATGACTGGGATGAGATTGTGGTTGACCCTCGAAAAAACATGACTAAAACAAAAGGTCTTTTTGCTGCCGGAGACGTAACCGATATTCCTTACAAACAGATAGTGGTTGCAGTTGGAGAAGGTGCTAAGGCTGCGCTTTCAGCTTATCAGTATCTTAAAAAAACGGTTTGATGCAGATTGAGGATATAAAAGCGCGTCGAATCTTGAACTCTAAAGGGGAGTGGGCCGTGGAAGCAGGGCTGTTTACCAAAGAAGGGATTTTTATTGCTTCCTGCCCTTCCGGAACCTCAAAAGGAGAAAGGGAGGCGGTGGAAAGAGAAGATGCGGTGGAAAAGATAAACAAGGAGATAAGCTCTCAGCTGGCAGGCAAAGAGTTTAAAAGCCAGGAGCAGCTTGACAAGTTTTTAATAGAGCTGGACGGAACTGAGAATAAGTCCCGGCTGGGCGCTAACGCCCTTTTGCCCATCTCCATAGCCGCTGCCCGGGCTGCTGCTGTTGTTGAAAATATTGAGTTGTGGCAATATATATCTCAAGCGGCAGGAACAGAGTCGAATTTTCCCTCGCCCTGCCTTCTTTTTGTCGAAGGCGGACTTCATGCGGGCGGAGGACTGGACACTCAAGAGTTTATGGGGATACCGCAGGGCGAGACATTCAGGCAGAAGATGGAAAGGGGTATAGAGATTTACAAGCGGTTGAGGGAGAGGTTAAAACAAGAGTATGGAGAAAGCGCGGTTAATGTGGGTATGGAGGGCGGGATGGCTCCGCCTGTCAAGAAAACGGAAAAGATGATCGAGATCCTCAGGCAAGAGATGGAGCCAGAAGAGCTGCTGGTTCTTGATATGGCTGCTTCTCATTTTTACAAAAACGGATCTTACAACTTTGAGGGCCGGAATCTGGATAGAAAAGCCCTGATTGATTTTTACAGGAGCCTTCCGGTTTGGGCCTTAGAAGACCCTTTTTCAGAAGAAGATGAAAAGGGGTGGGAGATGGGCGGTGACTTGTTCAGAGTTGGAGACGACCTGACTGTTACCAACCCTCGAATCATTAAAGAATCAGCCGAGAAGGGTCTGGTTCAGGGGGTGATTATCAAACCCAACCAGATAGGGACCGTAACCGAAACTTTAGAGGCGGTGGTAGCGGCCAAAGAGATGAAGCTGACTATTTTCGTCAAGCATCGGTCCGGAGAAACAAACGATGACTTTATAGCGGATCTGGCTCTGGGGGCGGGGGCTGATTATATTATGACCGGAGCTCCGAACAGGGGAGAGAGGATAGCTAAGTATAACCGCCTTCTTAATGTCGAGAAGGGCTGGGGATAGTTTTCCACAGGTTTTCCACAGTTGGTTTTCATTTTTGAACCTAAATAAAATGTGCAATACCTGGTATTGCACAAAAAAAAGAGTTAAATGAGGAAGAAGATATTATTTATAGTTTTAGATGGGCTGGGAGACGAGCCCATTCCTGATTTTGAAAACAAAACCCCGCTTGAAGCGGCAGATACGCCCCACATGGATAAAATGGCTGAGCAGGGTCAATGCGGTTTGCTTCAAGTCTCTTTTAAGGGCGCTCTGCCTACTTCGGAGCAGGGGCATCTTAACCTTTTTGGTTATGACGCGGAAAAATTAGGAGTCCGCAGAGGGGTTTTCACTGCCCAGGGAGCAGGTATTGAAACCAGAGAAGGGGATATAGCTCTGCGCGGTAATTTCGGTACCTTAAACAAGAAAGGAGAGGTGGTAGACCGGCGGGCAGGAAGGATAAAAACAGAAGAAGCTAAAAAACTCATAACTTCTCTGAGGAAAATAAAAACGGAAAAAGTCCGCCTCATAATCAAATCCGCCACCGACCATCGATTGGGAATAGTAATGAGGGCTCAGGGGCTCAGCCCTTATGTAAGCGACAGCGATCCTTTTTACTCCGAGCTTTCAACGGGGCTGCAGCAGGTTAAACCTCTTGTAGAGACTGAAGAGGCGCAAAAAACTGCTCAGGCCCTTAATAAGTTTTTAAATCAAGCGCAGGAGGTGTTAAAAAACCATCCTGTCAATCGACAGAGAGAACAGAGGGAAGAGCCGCCTGCCAACTGCGTTCTGACCCGGGGTGCTTCTTTTTGCAGAAAGATAACTTCTTTTAAGAAAAAATGGGGATTGGATGGAGCCTGCGTAGCCGGAAAAACCCTTTACAAGCAGATAGCGGACAGTCTGGGTATGGAGGTGTTAAGGGTTAAGGGAGCGACCGGTTACAAGGATACCGATCTGGAGGCAAAAGTGGATCGTTCTTTAGATGCTTTTAAGAAAAAAGATTTTGTTTTTCTTCATATCAAGGCCACAGATAGTTTGGCTGAAGACGGGGATTATGAAGGCAAGAAAGAGTTTATACAGAGGGTGGACAAGTATTTTGGAAGGCTGTTGAACCAGAAAAGCTTGCTGGCAGTGATTACCTCTGACCACTCTACCTGTTCTTTAAAAAAACGGCACTGCGGGCTGGATTGCCCAACCTTGATCTGGGGAGGAGAAAGAGACGATGTTTGTGCTTTTTCAGAAAAAGATTGCAGGGAAGGGGGGCTTGGTTTATTTCCCCAGATAGAGATTATGAAAAAGATTTTAAGCCAGCTTGAATAAGGTTGAAATTCTACCTATAATGGGAAAGATTAAAACTAAAACTAAAAATTGAATATGGAAAACGAAGACAAAACATTAAAACTGAAAGAAAACGAAAGTTTGAAGCTGATTGTCGGAGCCGTGCTTGTGGCGGTTTTTCTTGTTGGAATCTATTTCACCGGGAACCAGTTTTTGGGCTCCCGTAGTGAAATGTCTGAGGGAGAGATCAGGGAGCGCCTCTCGGCCTATATCGAACAAACCCTGCCCGACACTCCTGCTTCGGTAAACAGTGTGGAGAAAATGAAGGGTGAAGGGGTTTTTAAGATTGAACTGGATATCGGAGGTCAAAATTTCACCTCTTATACAACTTTGGACGGCAGGTTTCTTTTTCCATCCGCTATTGATCTCGATGATTTTCTAACAGCGGTAGAGGAGTCGGAACAGGATACTGAGAGCGGTGAAGTGTTGGGGGAGCTGCCCCAAACGGAAAGACCGGATGTCAAGCTTTTTGTAATGTCCTACTGTCCTTACGGGCTGCAGGCGCAAAAAGCATTTTTGCCTGCCTGGGAATTATTGAAAGAAAACACGGAGATGGGCATTTATTTCGTAGACTATATTATGCATGAAAAAAAGGAAGTTGATGAAAACCTTACTCAATACTGCATTCAAAAAGAGCAGAGGGATAAGATTATCTCTTATCTGGATTGTTTCGTACAGGCCGGAGAAGGTGAATTGTGCTTAGCGCAGGTTGGGGTTGATTTGGCCGCACTTGATGCCTGCAGACAAAATACAGACCAGGAGTTCGGGGTAACGGAAAGCTATGAAAACGAAGACCAGTGGCTGAATGGAAGGTATCCCAGGTTTTTAGTTCATTCCGACCTTAATGAGCAGTTTGGGGTCAAAGGTTCCCCAACCCTGGTGATAAACGGAACCGAGGTTGTCTCCAACGCCGATCAGTGCCCGGCTGATGGAAACTGTTTTGTTGACCCGAACTTTGTCAGGACGCCGGAGTCTTTTAAAAATGTAGTGTGTGGAGCTTTTGTTGAGGCGCCCGAGGAGTGCGAGCAGGAGCTTTCGGATGAGGCTCCCACCCCTTCTTTTGGCGGAGGCAGCACAACCGAAGCAATAGCTGGAGGATGCGGAGATTAGAAAGTGAATTTTAATTAATTATGAACAAAAAAATAGTTGTTTATTCCACGCCGTTTTGCCCCTACTGTGTCACCCTTAAAAAATTTCTTGAGGATAAGGGGGTGGAGTTTGAGGAGATTGATGTGGCGCAGAACAAAGAAGCTGCCCGTGAAATGATAGAGAAATCAGGGCAGAGCGGAGTACCGGTGCTTGATATTGATGGAGAAATAGTGATCGGTTTCGATAGAGAGAAGATTACAAAGCTTCTTAATTTAGATTAAATTATGATTAAAATAGCTATCAACGGTTTCGGGCGTATAGGCCGGGCCGTGTTAAGAGCTGTTTATGAACACGAGGTGGGAGTTAAGATAGCAGCCATTAATGATCTGGCTCAGCCGGAAACGTTATTACACTTGTTAAAGTATGATTCGGCCTTCGGGCCTTTTAAAAAAGAGGTTAAGCTGCAAAACACCTCTTTTTTGATTGAAGACGACGAGATAAGGGTTCTTTCAGAAAAAGACCCGGCTGATTTACCCTGGAAAGAGATGGGAATAGATGTGGTTTTGGAATGTACCGGGTTTTTTACGAACAAAGAAGGGGCCTGGAAGCATATTGAAGCTGGAGCGGGTTCGGCCCTCATATCAGCCAATGCGAAGGGAGAAGATGTACCTCATTTTGTGTTCGGAGTCAATGAACAGGATTTCAACTTTGATAAGCATCGGGTGAGCGCTATGTGTTCCTGCACCACAAACTGCGCCGTACCCGTACTCAGTGTGTTGAACAAAGAGTTCAGCCTGCTCAAAGCTCATATGCTTACCGTTCATGCGGTGACTAGCAGCCAGAACCTGGTTGACGGAGCGCACAAGGACTTGAGAAGAGCAAGGTCTGCTTTGGTTAACTCTCTTCCTACAACCACCGGCTCGGACAAAGCAGTGGTGCGAATTATGCCCGAGCTTAAAAACAGGGTTTCGGCTTCGGCGGTCAGAGTGCCTGTTATCTGCGGGTCTTTACTCGAGGTGGTGGCCAGTTTAAAGAAAAAGGCTTCCAGGGAAGAGATTAACACCGCTTTTAAAAATGCAGCTCAAGACGGGTTGAAAGATACACTGAGTGTATCAGATGAGCCTTTGGTCTCAACGGATATTATCGCTACCACCGAAGGCGCGATTGTAGACCTTTTGTCTACGGAAGTTTTGAACCCGGCTGACGCAGGAAATGAAAATTTAGCTAAAGTGATCGCCTGGTACGATAATGAGTACGCCTACGGCTACAGATTAGCCAAATTCGGAGAGTATATCGGGTCAAAGATCGGTTGAGAGCGGCTAAGAAAAATGAAAAATCTTTTTAAAACTCAAGTTTCACGTCCAGCCACCCTGATCATCTTTTTCTTATCCCTGTCTCTTGCAGCGGGGACCTTATTATCCTATTCCTTCTTACAAAAACCTGAACCTTTTGAACTCGGTACTCTTCCACAGTGGTATATATTGAACGTAGAAAGGAAAAGGGAAAGAGACTGGGAAGCAAATGTTCCGGGTGTCGATGATAAGTTTATAAGGATTCCTTTAATGCAGGCCATGGGACGGCTTGGAGAAGACATTAGTTACTCAGACGACCTCGGACTGGACAGGGTTAAAAGCTTAAGGGCGGATGTTGAGAACAGCTCAACCCAGCAGTTTGAATTTGAGGGATTGTTTTACCTTCTTTGGGCGGGGAGAGAACTTGAAGAAAAAGATTATGAAAATGAATTTTTAAGAATAGAAGTTAAAAAACTTCGGAACAAAGAACTGATTCCTTATCTTCAAAACAGAAAATACTGCGAATATGATAGAGACTGTATGGAGCGTATTTTGTTTGAAGAATGTTGTGTGGGAGTATTTAATAATTATAAGAGAGTTATAGATAGGCCCTTTGGTTGTCCTTCTTTGAGCGTATGCGGTTTGAACCTCTCTAGATGTGCGGACTGCGAGGTGGAGTTCGGGGAAATCAAATGTGTGGAAAACGAGTGTCGGGGCTTTGATGTGCAGATAATCAGTATCGATCAATGAAAAAAATAAGTTTTCAAAAAGCAAAAGATTTTCTGAAAAAGTACGACATCCCTTATGTTGAGAGCATTGTAGTCGATTCCAAGAAAAGCGCTTTGAGAACGGCTAAGAAAATCGGATGGCCCGTGGTTTTAAAAACCGCCTCTTCGAGTGTGGTGCATAGGACGGAAAAAAAAGGAGTGGTGGTAGGAATAAACAGCAAAAAAGAGCTGAAAAGAGCTTGGAAACAAATTTCAAAGCTGGGTCAAAAGGCTATAATGCAGCCCCAGGTCAAAGGGATAGAGATAATTATGGGGATGAAAAGGGATGAACAGTTCGGACCTGTTTTAATGTTCGGTCTGGGCGGGATTTTTGTGGAAATACTGAAAGACCTTTGTTTCCGGGTTGCTCCCATTGACAGGGAAGAGGCCCGGAAAATGATCAAAGGAATAAAAGGTTTTGAGCTGTTAAAAGGGGTGCGGGGCAGACAAGGAGCTGACTTGGACCGGTTGGCGGATATTTTAGTGAAACTTTCCAGGCTGGCTGTGGAAAACGAAAACATTGAAGAGGTGGATTTTAATCCCGTGATAGCGGACCCTGAAAGCGCTTTGGTTGTAGATGCCAGGATAATTGAGAAGTGACTTTTACTTGAGAATAACTTTGTAGAAAGAGCAATGAACTACGAGGCATTATTTAACCCTAAAAGTGTAGCTGTTGTTGGTGCTACGGACAGGCCCGGCTCTGTCGGATTTGGGCTTTGCAATAATTTATTGGAGGGCAGGGATGAAAGGGAGGTATACTGGGTTAACCCCAACAAAAAGCAGGTTTTGGGAATAAAAACCCATAACAAGATAACGGAGATAAAAGAGGATGTTGATTTGGCAGTTATTGCTGTGCCGGCCGGCATAGTGCCTCAGGTGGTTGATGAAGCGATAGAGAAAAAGGTAAAAGCGGTAATTATTATTTCGGCCGGGTTTGCGGAAGCAGGAAACCTCTCCGTTCAAGAAAAAATAGCTGAGAATTTGAGAAAAGCGGACATACCTTTGGTAGGCCCCAATTGTTTGGGGTTGATTATTCCGGGGAAGGACCTTAATGCCAGTTTTGCCCCTCTTACTCCCCGACAAGGAGGCATCGGATTTATCTCTCAGTCCGGAGCCTTAATCGATTCCGTAATCGATGCTTCTTTAGAAGAAAGCTATGGTTTTTCCACTATTGTTTCTTTGGGCAATGCGGCCGGGTTGAAAATTCCTGATGTTTTAAAGTACCTGGATGAGGATGAGGAAACCAGGGTTATTGTTCTTTACGTAGAAGGCGTTAAACAGGGCAGGCGTTTGTTTGAAATCCTCAAGGGTTTATCCAAGCCGGTAGTGGCTTTGAAAGCCGGAAAAAGTAAGCTGGGGGCTGAGGCGGTTTCTTCTCATACCGGCTCTTTGACAGGTCAAAAGGAGATATACAGCGCTGTTTTCAAGCAGACAAAAGTTTTTGAGGTCAGTTCTCTGACAGAACTTTTTAGTGCAGCTAAAGCTTTAGCTTGGCAGCCGAGGTTCGAGGGCGGGATTGGAGTGGTGACCAACGCCGGCGGGCCGGGTGTACTTACAGCTGATTATTGTGAAAAGTTGGGGTTGAAATTAACTCCCATCAGCAAGGAGACTGTTGAGAAATTGGAATCTTCAGGCAAGATGCATCCTTCCTTTTCGCGCTCCAACCCTTTGGATGTGGTAGGCGACGCTCCGGCTGAAAGATACGAGGCAGCGGTCAAAGCTCTTTTAAAGCAGGAAGACATAAAGGGATTGATGGTAATCCAGACCATGCAGGTTATGACAGAAGGGGAAAAAGGTGCTAACATATTGGTAGAGGCCCGTGAAAAATATCCTGACAAACCGATTGTAGCCTGTTTTATGGGCGGCAGGCTGACCCAGCCTTCTATTGATATTTTAGAAAACAATAAAATACCTAATTATAAGGATCCTTGGCAGGCAGTGCTTGCTTTGAGGGTTTTAGTAAAAGATGAATAGAGAAGAAAAATATATTTTGGGGTTTCAAGAGGTAAACAAAAAAGATATCCCCCTGGTGGGGGGGAAGAACGCTTCTTTAGGAGAGATGCTTACCCAGCTTTCAGACAAGGGTGTCCGGGTTCCGGATGGTTTTGCTTTAACCACTAAGGCCTATTGGCATTTTATAGAAGAAAACGGGCTAAAAAAGAAGTTGGAAAAAGTTTTTAAGGATTTTGACCCCGACAGCATTAAAAGTTTGCAAAAAATAGGGAAAGAGGCCCGTGAACTTATTCAAAAAGCGGAGCTTCCTTCTTCTTTAAGGCAGGAGACCTTAAAAGCCTATGAGTCCCTCGGGGAGCAGTACGAAACAAAAAACGTGAGTGTGGCCGTTCGCTCCTCCGGTGTAGCCGAGGATGCACCTCAAGACTCTTTTGCCGGCCAGTTTGAAACCTTTTTGAACATACGCGGGAAAAAAGAACTTTTTAGAACCATTAAGGACTGTCTGGCTTCTTCTTTTGGAGACAGAGTCATCGCTTACCGTGAAGAAAAGGGTCTTGGTCATCTGGAGTTCGCCCTTTCCATCGGTGTTCAAAAAATGGTGCGCTCCGACCTGGCTTCTTCGGGGGTGATATTTACGGTTGACACGGAAAGCGGATTCGATAAAGTTGTTCTCGTCAATTCTATCTGGGGGGTGGGGGAGATGATCGTCAAAGGTAAAATCACGCCAGATGAGTTTTATGTTTTTAAACCGACCCTGGAGCAGGGTTATAAAAGCATTATCCGCAAGGATTTAGGAAGAAAAGACAAAAAGCTTATCTACGGTAAAAAAGGAGGTTTGCGGGAGGTGAGTGTGGATAAGGAAAAACAGACGGTTTTTTCATTGGAAGATGATGAGGTTTTGACTCTGGCTCAGTGGGCGGTGGATATAGAAGAGCACTACGGTATTCCTCAGGATATTGAGTGGGCCAAAGACGGCGAGACAAACCGGCTTTTTATAGTCCAATCCCGGCCGGAAACGGTTCATACTCCGCAGGAAAAGAGATCTTATAAAGAGTACGAGATACAAACAAAGGAGGCGCCGATTTTGACCGGTGTTGCGATCGGAGAAAAGATCGGACAGGGCAGGGTCCGCTTTATATCCGATGTCTCCAAGATATCCGGCTTTAAAAAAGGAGAGGTGCTGGTGACGGAGATGACCGATCCGGACTGGGTGCCGGTTATGAGAATAGCTTCTGCAATTGTTACCAACGAAGGAGGAAAAACCTGTCATGCCGCAATTGTCTCCCGCGAGCTGGGTGTTCCGTGTATTGTGGGTACGATAAAAGGGACTGAGGTTTTGAAAACCGGCGACGAGGTAACCGTGGACTGCACCCAGGGGCTGTCCGGGCGTGTGTTCAGGGGCCGGGTTCCTTTTGAGGTGAAAGAGTATGATTTAGAAACAATCCCGAATTTGGAAACAAAGATTATGATTAATATCGGGGCTCCGGAGATGGCCTTTCATGCTTCTTTTCTGCCTGTTGAAGGGGTGGGATTGGCCAGGGAAGAGTTTATCATTACGGAAAAAATCAAGGTCCATCCTCTGGCTCTTTATCATTACCAGGAGCTGGAGGACAACAAGGTTAAAGAAGAGATAAGGCAGTTGACCATAGAGCACAAAGACAAGAAGGAGTATTTTATCAAAGAACTGGCTGAAGGTATAGCTCAAATCGGGGCTGCTTTTTATCCCGGAGAAGTTATTGTTCGTTTCTCCGACTTTAAAACCAATGAGTACAGAAATTTGATAGGCGGTTATCTTTTTGAAGGAGAGGAAGCCAACCCCATGCTTGGTTTCAGGGGCGCTTCCCGCTATCTTGACCAGCAATTCAAACCTGCTTTTGAGATGGAGTGTGAAGCGATCAAGAGGGTCAGGGATGTTTTCGGGCTTAAAAACGTGTCGGTTATGATCCCTTTTTGCCGAACCGTAAAGGAGGGCAGAGAGATATTAAGCCTTATGAAGCAGTTTGGGCTGGAAAAAGGAACGGACGGGCTGAAGGTTTATGTGATGTGTGAGGTTCCCTCCAACGTGGAGCTGGCTCCGGATTTTCTCCAGCTTTTTGACGGATACTCAATCGGTTCCAACGATTTGACGCAGTTGACTTTAGGTATAGACAGGGACAACGCTAAAATGGCTCAGCAGGGAGACGAGAGGAACCCGGCTGTAAAGAGAATGATTGCCAGGGTGATAAGAGAGTGCAAGGCCAGGGGCAAGTATTCCGGAATCTGCGGCGAAGCGCCCAGCAACTGGCCCGAGTTCGCTCAATTTTTAATAGAAGAAGGTATAGATTCCATATCCCTTAATCCGGATGTGGTTATAAAAACCATACTCTCAGTATCTGAAAACC
>CAZCSI010000014.1:0-14080 GCA_964501525.1 uncultured Candidatus Saccharibacteria bacterium
CGAGGTTGACTCTTCTGACATGTCGTTTGAAATAGCCGGCTCCATGGCGCTTCAAAGAGCGACCAGAGATGCGAGGCCGGTTCTTCTTGAACCCAGCATGAAGTTGGAGGTGGTTATGCCGGAAAAGTTTTTGGGAGATGTGATAGCAGACCTTAACTCTCGAAGGGGGCAGATAAAAGAAACAGGAAACAGACAGCACCTCAAGGTTGTAAAAGCAGAGGTTCCCCTGGGAGAGATGTTCGGTTACGCCACCGTGATCCGCTCCTTAACACAAGGTCGAGGCACTTTTACCATGGAGTTTGACAAGTACACTAAAGTGCCTGATAATATAGCGGAGGAGATAAAACAAGGAAAAAGGCATTAAACTTTACCTTCCTTGACTAAACAATAGTATTTAATTATAATAACTAACAAATTAACTAAAAATTATGGCTAAAGAAAAATTTAAAAGAGACAAACCACATTTGAATGTGGGAACCATTGGGCATGTGGACCACGGTAAAACCACCCTGACGGCGGCTATTCTTCATGTTTTGAACATGAAGGGGTTCAATGTTCCGCAGATGGCGGTTGAAGACATTGACAAGGCGCCCGAAGAAAAAGAAAGGGGGCTTACCATATCCATTACTCACGTTGAGTATGAAAGCCCTGAAAGACACTACGCTCACATCGACTGTCCGGGTCACGCTGACTTTGTAAAGAACATGATCACCGGAGCAGCTCAGATGGACGGAGCCGTATTAGTGGTTTCAGCTGTTGACGGACCTATGCCTCAAACCATGGAGCATATACTTTTAGCCCGCCAGGTGGGATTGGAAAACATCGTTGTTTTTCTCAATAAAACCGATCTCGTAGAAGAAGAAGAGATGGTTGAGCTGGTGGAAGAAGAGGTTAAGGAGCTCCTTAAAAAATATGAATATCCGGGAGACGAAATTCCGATTATAAGGGGTTCTGCTCTCAAAGCGCTGGAAGCAAACGCGGAAGATGATGAAGCGGTAGAGCCCGTCTGGAAGTTGGTGCAGACCCTTGACCAGTACATACCGGCTCCTCAAAGAGAAAAGGAAAAACCGTTCCTAATGCCCATCGAGGATGTATTCTCCATTGAGGGCAGGGGTACGGTTGTTACAGGCAGGATTGAAAGAGGAGTTGTTCATCCGGGAGAGAAAGTGGAAATAGTGGGCCTTGAAGACCAGACCAAGGAAACAGTAGCGGTCAGCATCGAGATGTTCAACAAGATGCTGGACGAAGGCGAGGCCGGAGACAATGTCGGCATCCTGCTCAGAGGCACCAAAAAAGACGAGGTGCAAAGAGGCCAGGTGCTGGCCAAACCGGGAAGCATTACCCCTCACGCAGAGTTCAAGGCTGAGGCCTATGTTCTGAGCAAGGAAGAAGGGGGCCGCCACAAACCGTTTTTTACCGGCTATAAACCTCAGTTTTATATCGGCACCACTGACGTAACAGCAGAGATCACTCTTCCTGAAGGCACCGAGATGGTGATGCCCGGAGACACAGTCAACTTTCTCGTCAAAACAATTGTACCGGTAGCTATTGAAAAACAGCAGAGGTTCGCTATCAGAGAAGGCGGTAAAACAGTAGGAGCAGGAGTAGTAACGGAAATAATAAAATAAACACCTACTTCGCGAGACCAATAAAAGGGTCTCGCGAAGTTAGTGTTAGAAGCTTAACGGAGTTGCGATTTATAATGGCTGCAGAAAAGAAAAAGAAACCGGCCTCAAAAAAAGAGCCCGAAAAAGAAAAAAAGAAACAAAGACTCAAAATAAGGCTCAAAGGTTACGACCACAAGGTCTTGGATGAAAGCTGCCGGGAGATTGTTAAAACGGCTCAAAGACATGGTGTGGAGGTGATTGGGCCCGTGCCTTTGCCTACGGAGATTCACCGTTATACGGTTAATCGTTCTACTTTTATTCACAGTACTTCCAAAGAACAGTTTGAAACGAGAATACATAAACGCCTGATCGAACTTGTCAAACCGGACCCTGAGCTTGTTGACAGCTTGATGCGGCTGGCTCTGCCTGCAGGAGTGGAAATTGAGATTAAGACTTAGAGTTTCTTACAAATGGAAATTCTTTTATCAAGAATAATGCTGTTTAAAATAAGAATTTTTTAGGAAAAAAGAAAACAAACAGCCGGGATAAAACCGGGCCCAGCCCGGTTTTAAATTAGTTAGCGGACATATGGATTATATTTTAGGAAAAAAAATCAAGATGAGTCAGTTGTTCGGCGAAGATGGAAAAGTAACACCGGTTACTCTTGTTAAAGCAGGGCCTTGTTATGTTACTCAGGTCAAGACAAAGGAAAAAGACGGATACGATGCGGTCCAGATAGGTTTTGAAAAATTAAAAGAGAGCAGGATAAAAAAGTCAATACAGTCCAAGCCCTACCGTTATCTAAAAGAAAAAAGAGGAAAAGACGACAAACTCAAAGTTGGACAAGAGGTTGATGTCAGCATTTTTGAAGCGGGAGACAAGGTGGCGGTTTCAGGAGTTTCTAAGGGAAAAGGCTTTGCCGGAGCAGTTAAAAGATGGGGTTTTGTGGAAAAAGCCAAGGCTCACGGAGCTAAAGATATGAGAAGGCTGGGTTCAACCGGAAGTCGTTTTCCTCAGAGAACCATCAAGGGAAAGAAGATGGCGGGCAGAATGGGAGCGGAAAAAGTAACTGTCAAGAACCTGCAGGTGATGGCTGTTGATATGGAAAACGATGTTTTAGCCGTCAAGGGGGCCGTACCGGGAAATAGAGGCGGATTGCTTGAGATAAGAAAGATTGAAGCTTAACCTTATTTATGAAAGCGGTAATTTACGACAAAAAAGGAGAGAAAAAAGAAGAGATTAAGCTTCCCGCGGAGATATTCGGGGCAGAATTGAATAAAGATCTTTTACATCAGGTGGTGGTTTCTTATCAAAAAAACTCGAGAAGAGGGACAGCTCATGCCAAAGACAGATCAGAGGTGTCGGGAAGCAAAACAAAACCCTGGCCCCAAAAAGGAACAGGCCGGGCCCGGCACGGAGACAGGTATTCTCCCATCTGGCGCAAGGGAGGTGTGGCCCACGGACCACGGAAAGAAAAAAAATACAGGGACAGAGTTCCCAAAAAAATGAAGATAAAGGCCTTGATAATAGCTCTTTCCAACCAAGCCAAAGAGGGAAGAATTTTCGTTTTCGACAACATTGAACTCCAAGAACCAAAAACCAAACTGCTGGCGGAGCTTGTCAATAACCTTACGGATAAGATAGAAAAACTGGAAAAAGAGACTGTTTTGATTATTACGGCGCAGAGAAACGAAAAACTGGTGAGAGCCGGAAAAAACATCCCTTACCTTGAGATAAAGACGGCCCGAATGATCAATGCTTTGGATGTGTTAAAATACAAATATATTTTAATCTCCCAGGATTCAATCGAAGTTTTGAAAAAAAGACTAAACAAAGCAAACTTATAACAGAGTGTAAAAACCATGGGTATTTTAGATAAAATTAGAAAAACAGACGCTGAAGCAGAGGTCAAAAAGGATAAGGCCAAGCCGAAAAAGGAAAAACCGGTTGAAGAAAAAAGGGCTGAAGAAAAAAGCGAACAACCCCTGCCTGCAGACGAAGAGCTGCTCAGTCATCAGATTTTGAAGGAGATTCACATTACGGAAAAAACCGTAGGATTGGAAGATGAAGACCAGTATGTGTTCAGGGTGGACAAAAAGGCGGATAAAGACCAGATTAGAAAAGCGGTTGAAAGAACATACGGGGTTGATGTGATAAAAATTAACACCATCAACGTTCCCCGTAAAAGAAGACGGGGTCGAACCCCCGGGTGGAGAAAAGGGTTCAAGAAAGCGGTAGTAACGATTAAAAAGGGTCAGAACATAGAGACCATATAAAAAGACAGGCAAAGAATCTATTGAAATATGGCTAAAAAGCTTACGAAAAAAATAAAAAGACACGCTGGACGTTCCAAAGGAAAGATAACGGTCAGAAGAAAAGGAGGCGGGGCGAAAAAGCTCTACCGCCTGGTTAGCTTTGGGCAGGAAAAAAAAGATATGCAGGGCGAGGTTGTCTCCATCGAGTACGACCCGTACCGCACAGCTGATATTATAAAACTTGAATATGAAGACGGGTCCAGGCAGTACCGTATCGCCCCCCACGGCATCGAGGTGGGGGACAAGGTAGTTGTTTCCGACCAGTGCGAGTCTTCTCCGGGCAACAGAATGCGGTTGGAAAACATACCTATCGGCACCCCCGTATACAACGTGGAGCTGCTTCCCAACCAGGGAGGAAAGATGATGCGTTCAGCCGGCTCATCCGCTGAGGTGCTTGGCCAGGAAGGAAAACATGTTATCCTTAAGATGCCCTCCAAGGAGGTGAGAAAGGTTCATTCTCAATGTTTTGCCACCATAGGCAGGGTCTCCAATCCGGAGCACAGGTTTGAGAAAGAAAAGAAAGCAGGCACAGGCCGCCACAAGGGAAGAAGGCCGAAAGTAAGAGGAACAGCTATGCCGGCCGGACCCCATCCTCACGGAGGAGGAGAAGGAAAGACCTCCATCGGGCTTAAACACCCTAAAACTCCATGGGGGAAGATAGCGCACGGAGGTAAAACACGCAGAAGAAAACATACGGACAAATACATTATTAAACGACGCAATGAAAAATAGTTGTAAAAACAAGCGCGCAAAAACAAACCTGCGCCTGAATACTAATCATATTACCTAATCGTATAATGCCAAGAAGTCTGAAAAAGGGTCCTTATATAGACCCCAATATAAAAGAAAAAATGAATGACAGGAAAAAAGGCGGCCAGCCCATTAAAACTTGGGCTAGGAGTTGTGTTATTTCCCCGGAGATGATTGGTTACACCTTTTTAATTCACGATGGAAAAAACTTTGTAGAGGTAAAGGCTACAGAAGAGATGGTGGGCCACAAGCTGGGAGAGTTCACCAGAACTACCAAGTTCGGCAGACACGGAGGCCGAATGCAAAGAGAGCTGGAAAGAAGAGCCAAAGAAGCGGAAAGAGAAAAAAGAAAGCGGGAAAAAATAAAAGAAAAGAAATAAACTAATCAACCGGCAGCATGGCAGTCCAAGTCCAATTAAAATACCTGAGGGTCTCTCCGCGAAAAGCAAGGCTGGTGGCAGACCTGATACGCGGAAGAACGGTGGAAGAGGCCCAAAACCAACTCAGATTTACTGTTAAAAAAGCAGCTGCGCCTTTTCAAAAACTGTTGGATTCAGCCGTAGCCACTGCAGAAAACGATTTTGCTTATGAAAAATCAAACCTTTACCTCTCTGAGGTAAGAGTAGACCAAGGACCTACGCTTAAAAGAGTGCGGGCCAGAGCCAAGGGGGCTTTCCGGCCCATGAATAAGCGCACCTCTCATCTTGTTTTAAAGTTGGAGCAGATCGAGAAAAGAGAGGTTGAGAGGCCTAAAAAAGCCGGAGAGCCCAAGGCGGCCCCCGCTCCCGACAAAGGTGAAAAAGAACAAAGGGCAGAAAAAAGAAAAGATAAATCTCTAAAAAGAGCTCCGAAGGGTCCCAAGTTCGACCCCACGAAAAAGCACGACAAAGGTATTTTCAGGCGAAAATCATTCTAAGAATAAAAGCCGAAAAATTTTTCAATTATACATAGTATGGCTCACAAAACATCACCAAAAAGCTTGCGAATAAAAGAGTTGAAGGACTGGCACTCGCGTGGATTTTACGGAAAGAGGGCAGCTGAAAAACTGCAACAGGATTTTAAGATTAGAGAGCTTATAAAACAGAGGGTTGACTCCGTTCATCTGGAAAAAATAATTATAGAAAGATTTCCTTCTTCGGTGAAGGTGATAATCTTCACCAGCCGGCCCGGAATAATCATCGGCAGGAGAGGAGAGAAGGTCACGGCTCTGAAAGAAATACTGGAAAGAGAATTGGGAATGAAAAACTTGAAATTAGAGATAAAGCCGGTAAAAAAGATGTGGAGCTCAGCTAAGCTGACTGCAGAATGGATGGCTCAGCAGATAGAAAAACGTGTTTCCTATAGAAGAGTGCTCGGCCAGGCCCTGAACAAGATTATGAGAAATAAAGAGGTGGAAGGAGCCCAGGTTCAGCTTTCCGGAAGACTAAACGGTACGGAGATGTCGCGCACGGAGAAAATGAAAGAAGGCAAGCTGAAAAGACAGGTGTTAAGAGCCAACCTGGACTATGCTTACATTAAAGCAAAGTGCAGTTACGGAGTAATCGGAGTCAAGGTTTGGATTTACAAAGGAGAAGAACTTTAAAATGCTTCAGCCGAAAAAGACAAAATATCAAAAAATGCAGAAAGGAAGATCCAAAGGCGTCGCTCGAAGGGGGACACGCCTGGCTTTCGGTTCTTACGGACTCAAGGCCCTGGACACCAAGTGGATCACCTCCAGGCAGCTGGAAGCGGCGCGCTTAACCATGGCCCGCCTTTTGAAAAGGAAGGGAAAGGTTTGGATCCGCATTTTTCCCAATAAACCGGTGACCAATAAAGGAGTGGAGGTTCCCATGGGAGGAGGCAAAGGGTCCGTTTCTCACTATGTTTTTCCCATCAGACCGGGAAGAATCATCTTTGAAATTGACGGAGTGGAAGAGAAATTAGCTCGTGAGGCGCTTAAAAGAGCGGCGGCCAAACTGCCCATTAAAACTAAGTTTGTTAAAAAATAGCAGGAAACTATTATGAAGCCTGAAGAGTTAAGAAAAAAAGACGAAAAAGAGCTGAAAACACTTTTAAAGAAAAGGCAGAGAAAGCTGGCTGAATTACAATTGAAAGAATCAGCCGGGCAGCTGACTGACCACAGTCAGATAGGAAAAACGAAAAAGCAGATCGCCCGTATTTTAACCGTTATTAATCAACAATAATCATGGCTAAAAAAACACTAAAAGGCGAGGTGATTTCAGACAAAATGAACAAAACCGTGGTGGTCGAGGTAAGCAGAGTAAAAGCGCATCCCAAATACTTAAAAAGGTACACCGTTCACAAGAAATACAAAGCCCATGATGAAAATGAAGAGTACAAACAGGGCGATATCGTTATTATTGAAGAATGCAAACCCATGAGTAAAGACAAAAGGTGGAGAGTGATAGGAAAAGCTCAAAAACTGAAGAGCGATTAACATGATTCAAGCAGGAACAAGATTAAAAGCGGTTGACAACTCGGGAGCAAAAGAGATACAGTGTATAAAGGTTTTAGGAGGCAGCAAAAGAAGATATGCTCAGCTGGGCGATATAGTGGTGGGTACGGTTAAAAAAGCAGAGCCCCGAAAACCGGTTAAAAAACATGAAGTGGTAAGAGCTGTTATCGTCAGACAAAAAAAGCCGTACAGAAGAGAAGACGGATCTTATATCAGCTTTGAAGACAACGCTGTGATTGTTCTGGAAGGAAAAACACAAAAACCGAAAGGAGGGCGCATCTTCGGCCCTGTAGCCCGGGAGGTTAAAGAAAAAGGTTTTGACGAAGTAGCCGGAATAGCTAAAGAGTTAGTTTAAAATATGCCAAAGATTAAAAAAGATGACAATGTGGTAATCACAAAAGGCAAAGACCGCGGGAAAACCGGCAAGGTGTTGAAGGTTTACCCCGATGAAAAAAGAGTGGTGGTTGAGGATGTCAACCTTGTCAAAAAAAGAGTGAGGCCTGAAAAAGAGGGAGAAAAAGGGAAAACGATTGAGCTGCCCAGCCCCTTAGCCATCTCCAACGTCAAGCTCGTCTGCTCCAACTGCAGACAGGGGGTAAGGGTCGGCTACGAAAAAAGAGAAGACGGCAAAGTAAGGGTCTGCAAAGTTTGCGGCCAAACCTTATAACAGTGAAAGAATATGTTAAAAGAAAAATATGAAAAAGAAGCGGTGCCCGAGCTGGTAAAAAGTTTCGATTACAAAAACCGAATGGCGGCTCCCCGTATTGAAAAAGTAGTGATAAACACCGGATTCGGAAAAAAGATAAAGGATATGTCGGGCAAAAAAGAACAAGAGTTTCTAAATTTGATAGAGAGCGACCTGGCTCTTATTACGGGTCAAAAACCGGTGTTGACCCGCTCCCGGAAAGCGATATCAGGGTTCAGTTTAAGAAAAGGGGAGGCGGTGGGCGCCAAAGTGACGCTGCGAGGAAAAAGAATGTATCACTTTTTAGACCGGCTGGTACACATCGCTCTTCCGCGTTCACGCGATTTTAGAGGAATAGACAGAAACTCGATAGACCAGGCAGGCAATATGACAATCGGCATCCAGGAACAGATGATCTTTCCCGAGGTTGATACCGAAACTTTAAAAGACTCTTTCGGTCTTCAGGTAATAATTAAAACCGATACCAAGAACAGGGAAGAGGCAGTAAAACTTTTTGAATTATTAGGTTTTCCCGTTAAAAAACAATAATAGTAATTATGGCCACAAAAGCCAAAATTGAAAAAGCCAAAAAAGAACCGAAGTACAAAACACGCAAGGTAAGACGTTGTTTTAAATGCGGCAGGGCAAGAGGCTATATGAGAGATTTTGGATTATGCCGTATCTGCTTTAGAGAGATGGCCAGCAAAGGTCTTATACCCGGAGTTAAAAAATCAAGCTGGTAACTTATAGAAGCAGCCTGTAAATACTTGTTCCGAACCAGTAAAAAACCACCTATAATAATTAATAGAAACTAATTGAACAGTATGGACCCAATAGCAGACATGTTAACCCGCATCAGAAACGGTCAGGCAGCCCTCAAACAAGAGGTGTCGGTTCCTTATTCAAATTTAAAATACGCTATAGCGGAGATTCTGAAACAGGAAAGGCTTGTAAAAGATGTTAAGAGGGTGGGAAAGAAAAACCAGAAACAGATAAAGATCAAGATTAAATACAAGGAAAATACACCTGTTATCAAGGGGTTAAGAAAAATTTCAAAACCGGGGCAGAGAATATACAAGTCAGCCAGAGAAATAAGGCCGGTCAAAGGCGGCTACGGCATCAGCATTGTATCCACCTCCCAAGGACTTATGACCGGAAAAGAGGCAAAAAAGAGAAACATAGGCGGAGAATTAATCTGCGAAATCTGGTAACCTTACAGCTGAAGCTGGATAATATATAAAACATGAGCCACATAGGTAAAAAACCAATTGAGATCCCCGGCGGAGTGGAGGTGAAAATAACAGGCCAAAAGCTCGAGGTAAAAGGACCCAAGGGAGAGTTGGAAAGAAAGGTAAGGCCTGAAATAAAGATGGAGAAAAAAGAAAACCAGCTCTTTTTCACCATTAAACAAGAAGGAAGAAAAAGCAAAGCTTTTTGGGGAACGGAACGGGCGCAGGCAGCCAATATGATAGAAGGGGTGACAAAAGGTTTTGAAAAAAGATTACGATTGGAAGGGGTTGGATACAGAGCCCGGGTGGAGGATGATGATTTAGTACTTCAGGTCGGATTCAGCCACGAAGTAAAAATACCAAAAGAAGATAATATAGAGTTCGAGGTAAAAGGAAAAATAGTAATCATTTCAGGAATAGAAAAACAAAAAGTAAGCCATATAGCGGGCAAAACACGCAAAATAAGGCCCCCCAACCCTTACACCGGAAAGGGTATCAGATATGAAGGAGAAGAGATAAAACTCAAACCGGGTAAGAAAGCGGTGGGCGGTGAGATTTAAAAAACGGAAAGAATTATAAAAGAGGTGAACCTGCGCAAGACATATGACCCCGACAAAAAGAAAAATAAGACACAGAAGGATTAGAAAAAAGATAAAAGGCACAAGCGAGAAGCCGCGTCTTTGTGTTTTTCGTTCCAATCAGCACATTTACGCCCAACTGATAAACGACAGTAAAGGCAGTATAATAGAATCGGCCAGCGACTTTGAAATCAAGGGCAAAAGCAAAACCAAAAAGGAGGCGGCCTACGAAGTAGGAAAGTTGATAGCCCAAAAAGCACAGGACAAAAATATTAAAAAAATAGTTTTTGACCGGGCCGGCTATAAATATCACGGCCGGGTTAAAAAACTGGCTCAGGGAGCCAGAGAACAAGGATTAGAGTTTTAAATATGAAGAATAATTATCAAAAAAAGAGTGGGTTCGACTATGAGGTTCTCCACATTACCAGAACCGCCCATATGACCACCGGAGGCCGTCGTTTTCGATTTAGAGCAGTGGTGGTGGCGGGTGACAGAAAAGGCAAAGTAGGAGTAGGAGTTGCCCAGGGAAATGACGTTGCGCAGGCTATCAGAAAAGCAAGAAGGCTGGCTGAGAAAAACGCAGTGCTTGTCCCTATTAAGGAAGGTACGATTCCTCATGAAGTTGAGGCTAAATTTAGCAGCGCCAGGCTGATGCTCAGGCCCCAGAGAAAGGGTAAGGGACTGATAGCGGGAGGACCGGTGAGAACCGTATGCCGGCTGTCCGGAATCGAGAACGTGTCTTCAAAGATATTCAGCCGCACTAAAAGCAAAATGAACATTGCTCAGGCTACCATTAAAGCTTTAAGAAAGTTAGAAGCATAATTATGCCTAATCTACACAATTTAAAACCGAAGCATAAAAGAAAGGATAAAAAGCGTAAAGGAAGAGGAAAGAAGTACGGTATGTATTCGGGTCGAGGCATCAAAGGACAAAAAGCCAGAGCAGGACACAAGCTTCAACCGGTTATAAGACGCTTTGTTAAAAGATACCCCAAAAAAAGGGGATATCGATTCAGCTCCCAGGGCAGAAAGCCCGAGGTTGTAAACGTTTCAACCCTGGAAAAGCAGTTTGAGCAGGGAGCAGAGGTAACACCGCAAAAGCTTGTCAAAAAAGGTGTCATAGAAAAAAAAGCCAACCGGATGCCTAAAGTTAAAATTCTCGGCAAGGGAAAAATATCTAAGAAGTTGACCATTAAAAATATGGAAGTTTCATCCGGCGCGGAAGAAAAAATAAAAAAGGCCGGAGGAGAAATAACAGAAACTTAGTCCCTATACTTATGCTCGACAAAATAAAACAGCTTTTCAAAATTAAAGAACTGCGCAACAAAATACTTGTCGTACTTTTTATTTTTGTAGTTTACAGAGTCATGGCCAACATCCCTGTTCCCGGGATAGACACATCGCAGCTTAAAGAATTTTTAGGCCAGTTTCAGATTTTTGGGTTGGTCAACGCCTTTACGGGTGGAAGCCTGCAAAACATGTCTATTGTTATGTTGGGCCTCGGACCTTATATCACCGCCACCGTTATCCTTCAGATATTATCTATGATTTTCCCGGCCCTGGAACGGCTTTATAAAGAAGAAGGAGAGGAGGGCAGAGATAAGTTCAATCAGTATGGACGACTGCTTACGGTTCCTCTGGCCTTTTTCAACTCTTACGGAATGCTTAACCTTCTTCAGGGACAAAACGTAATCGGTAAACTTTCACCTCTGGTTTTTATCTCTTCCATCATTACCATCAGCGCCGGAACAATGTTCCTGGTCTGGCTTTCCGAGGTTATTGATGAAAGAGGCATAGGAAGCGGCAGTTCACTTATTATTTTCGCAGGCATTATCTCCAGCTTCCCCCAGAACTTCCTTCAAATATATTCGGAGATTGCAACCGGAGCTATAAATCCCGTTTCTTACATTATCTTCGGCATCTTTTCTCTGCTTATGATTTTTTCGGTCGTCTTTATCACTCAAGCCAAAAGAAATATCCCCATCTCCTACGCTAAAAGAGTAAGGGGAAGAAAGATGTACGGAGGTGCAAAAACTTATCTTCCCATGAATATCAACCCGGCCGGGGTGATGCCCATTATCTTTGCCTTGTCTCTTCTTACTTTTCCCAGCATGATCGCCAACTTCTTTGTAGGGTCAGAAGGAATGACAGGGGACATTGCTCAAAAAGTTAGTGCTTTTTTTGAAACCCCGCTAACCTATAGTTTGTTTTACTTTATCCTGGTCTTTCTTTTCACCTTTTTCTACACCATGGTTATCTTTGACCCTTACAATGTGGCTGACAACCTCAAGGTTTCCGGAGGTTTTGTTCCCGGCCACCGGCCCGGAAAACCAACCGCTGAGTACCTTAACTATACCCTGAATAGAATACTGCCTATCGGAGCTCTGTTCTTGGCAACAATCGCTCTTATGCCAACACTTATCGGAAGGGTGACCGGGGTTCAAACCTTTCAGTTTCTGGTTGGAGGCACATCCCTCCTTATTATGGTCAACGTTATTATTCAAACTTACGAAGAGATAAACTCTTACCTGCAGATGCGGGAGTTATAACAAAAGCCGTAACAAGAGTTATTAACTGGGTTAAACTCAATTTTTATGAAAAATAAAGCGCAGGTTTTTATTATTTTAGGCGCCCCCGGTGCGGGTAAAGGAACCCAATCCAATCTCTTAGCCGAACAGTTCGGGTTGGAGCACAATGAAACCAGCAAAGTGATAGAGTCTTTTTTCCACTCCGATGCCTGCACACAAGACACGGAACTGGAAATAGAGGGCAAAAAGTATCCTGTTTCCGAAGAGATGAGAAAATGGAAAGAGGGAGAGCTCTGCAGCCCTCCTTTTGTAGTCTGGCTCCTGGAAAAAAAGATAGAAAAATTGGCGCAGCAAGGCAAAGGTATAGTTTTTTCCGGTTCTCCGCGCACCATTTATGAAACGGAAAGAATTATGCCTCTTTTAAAAAAGCTTTACGGAAAGCAGAAGATTAGAGTCTTTTTCATAAAACTATCGATAGAGGACTCTGTCTGGAGAAACACTCACAGAAGAATCTGCAAACTGATGCGCCACCCCATTTTATGGCACGAAGAAACAAAGAACCTTACCATCTGCCCCTTGGACGGCTCTAAACTGCTCAAAAGGGAGCTGGATAAACCGGAGATAATAAAAGAAAGATACAAGGTTTTTGAAAAAAGAACCCTGCCCATCCTGAAATGGATGGAAGAACACCAATACGAGGTGGCCGAGATTGACGGTGCACCTTCCGTAGCCGAGGTGTTTCAAAGCATTTTATCCAACCGTTAAAACCTGCTCCGAAAGATAAACCAAGCATTGACGGTTGCTGTCGCGCCGCCTGAAACATAAACAATCGCACAGCATATGATTCCCATCAAATCCAAAAAAGAGATCTCTGTTATGGCAAAGAACGGAAAAAAGCTGGCAGAGATAATGGAGAGGCTGAAAAAAGAAACAAAACAGGGGGTGGAAACACAAAGATTAGACAGGCTCGCACAAGAGCTTATTTTAAAATGGGGCGCCAAACCCTCTTTTAAAAACTACAACGGCTTTCCAGCCGCCCTTTGCGTTTCTATCAACGAAGAGATTGTGCACGGCCTTCCTTCAAAGAGAAAAATCAAAGAGGGGGATATCGTCTCTCTTGACCTCGGACTTTATAAAAATGGGTTTCACTCAGATATGGCTTTTACGGTTTGTATCGGAGAGGTGAACCGGGAGAACAGACGATTGGTCCGGGTAGCCAAAAAAGTGTTGAAGCTGGCCGTTAAAAAATGCCGGGCCGGGAACACCTTTGGAGATGTCGGAAACCTTATTGAACGCTATAGCAAAGGCAGAGGATTCAGTGTAATACGAGACCTGTGCGGACACGGTATCGGGCAAAAACTTCATGAAGAACCGCAAATTATGAACTACGGTCAACGAAACAAGGGTGAAGCAATAAGGCCGGGTATGGTTTTTTGCCTGGAACCAATGCTGACCGCAGGAGACTGGCATGTGCAAAAAACAGAAGACGGCCACGGATACCGCACTAAAGATAGTTCTTTTTCAGCTCACTTTGAACATGTGATAGCTGTCACAGCCAAAGGACCGCAGGTATTGACAAAAATATAGCAGTATGATATATTGATATCAATTAAGGAGAGAGGTTTGAATAAAAAACGATTGATAAAGCAGCTCTTTCCTTGCGAAAGAGCTGCTTTTTTAAAAAGACGATTGGCAAGAAAATCTTGGCCCGGAGATCCGCTGGGAAGCGGCTGGGAACAGTTAAGGACTTTTCTCTCTCCTCGTCCTTCTGGTCCCGGAATTCCGCTTGCCGGCGGTTTTCCGGACCAAACTAAAAACCGCTTTCAAGGCGGTTTTTAGTTTAGGAAGGATTATGTTAAAATGGTTCAATAGTTTAACATTAAATAATAATTATTTTATGAAGCTTTCAATAGTCATTCCCGCCTATAACGAGG
>CAZCSI010000015.1:0-13791 GCA_964501525.1 uncultured Candidatus Saccharibacteria bacterium
GCATCAGACAAGGAGAAAACACCGGGGCGGCTGAATGTCAATTGACGGCAGGAATTATTTGGTTTAAATTTAAATTAGAATGACCCAAGAATCAAGGACAACAAGAAGCGCCCGGATAAGGGGAGAGTTGGCTGTGCCCTTGGAAAAAGAGAAGGAGGTCAAAAGCGCCAACCACCTTTTTGCTTATCAGGAGATTATAGGAAAGAACCTGGAAGCTTCTCTCACAGAGCTGCTGCAGACCATACTGGCCGGAGCCGTAAACCTCAACGCTTCCGATATCCACTTTGAGCCTCAGGAAGACAGAGTGCGGCTGAGAGTAAGGGTGGACGGAGTGCTGCAGGATATTCTGGACCTGGAAACAAATGTTTACAAGAAAATTCTGTCCCGTATAAAACTATTGGCGGGGCTCAAGCTCAACATATCGGATCGACCACAAGACGGTCGATTTTCCATTTTAATGCAGGGCAGAGGACTGGAGGTGGAGATAAGAACCTCGGCTCTGCCGGCCGAGTACGGAGAGTCGGTGGTGATGAGAATCCTCAACCCCGAATCCCTCAAAGACCTGGAGCAGCTGGGGCTGCGCAAAGATTTGCTGGAAAAGGTCAGAGAGGAGATTAAAAAGCCGAACGGGATGATAATAGCCACCGGGCCCACCGGGTGCGGGAAAACAACCACTCTTTACGCTTTTTGCAAAAAATTATCCAGCCCCGAGATAAAAATAATCACCATCGAAGACCCGATAGAGTACCACCTGGAAGGTTTGTCCCAGACCCAGGTTGACCCCAAGAAAGGGTATGATTTCGCCTCCGGACTGCGTTCCATAGTCAGACAGGACCCGGATGTTATTCTGGTGGGCGAGGTAAGAGACCAGCAGACGGTGGATATTGCGCTTCAGGCAGCGTTGACCGGCCACCTGGTTCTGACAACCCTGCACACCAATGACGCGGCCGGCGTAGTAGCCCGGCTGATATCGTTGGAAGGAAAAGTGGCCAACATCGGCCCGGCTTTGAACATGGTGGTAGGCCAGAGGCTGGCAAGAAAAGTGTGCAGTGACTGCAAAAAGATGAGAAAACCAAACGCGGAAGAGCTGACTGAGATTAAAGAGCAGGTATCCGCACTGCCGGACTCCCTTAAAGAATACAAAAAACAGAAGATAGAGAAGATAGCTCAAGCGGTGGGGTGTGAAAAATGCAATAAAACCGGGTACCGGGGCAGAACCGGGATTTTTGAGCTGTTTCTGATGGACGAGGAGATAGAGGAGCTGATACAGGAAAAACCATCCATCGCCAAGCTGAGAAGGGTGGCCCGGGGAAAAGGTATGACCACCATGAAGCAGGACGGGATATTAAAGGTTTTAAAAGGAGAAACCACGCTGGAAGAGGTTAAAAGAATAGCCGGTTAGAACCTGACTGGAACTTGATTGAGGCTGATATAAGGGAAAAGGTAGAAAAAAGGAAATAAAAAAAACAGGGTTGGGGTTGGGGGCCAAAAAGATGCTTTTAAAGTCAGGACCTCTCCGAGGTGTAGCCGAGCCCAAACCAAGCTACCCATCTGCAAGAACTCCCTCACCCCCAACCTCAACCCTGCTTTGATGTTTGTTTCTTTAAATTTTTCAAGCTTTAATCACCTGCTTTACTACAATTATACTAAGGATATTAAAAAATGTCAAGGGAGAAAAGAATAACTACACCCCGATACACAGAGGAGGACCAGATTCTGGACCTCACTTTAAGGCCCAAAACCTGGAAAGGGTTTATAGGCCAGTCAAGAATCAAGAAAAACCTGAAAATAATCATTGAGGCCAGCCAAAAAAGAGGTGAGCCGTGCTGCGAACACCTTCTTTTCTACGGCAACTCGGGGCTGGGAAAAACAACCCTGGCCCATATTGTGGCCAACGAACTTGACACCAACCTGAGGGTGATATCGGGAACAACGGTCAAAAGAGTCGGAGATTTAGCAGCCATCCTTTCCAACCTCGGACAGGGGGATGTTCTTTTTATAGACGAGGTGCACAGGATTCACAAAATGATAGAGGAGTTTCTTTACCCGGCTATGGAAGATTACAAGCTGAACCTGATTCTGGGCAAAGGCCCCATGGCCAAAACCATGGAGCTGAACCTCCCGCGCTTTACTTTGATAGGGGCGACCACCAAAGTGGGGCGGCTTTCCACTCCTTTACGCAACAGGTTCGGAGCTATTTTCCAGCTCAATTTTTATAACCACGAGGAGATGAGAAAAATAGTGAACCGCTCTTCTAAAATACTGGGGGTGGAGCTCAAAGAAGAAGCAGACAGCATAATCGCCCAAAGGGCCCGGTTCACACCCCGGGTCGCGAACCGTCTTTTAAAAAGAGTAAGGGACTGGGCCCAGGTAGAGGCGGACGGTGTTGTAACCCAGTCGGTGGTGGAAAAAGCGTTAAACTTTTTGGAGATCGATGAAAAGGGGCTGGAAAAAGGAGATAGAAGAGTTCTGATGACTCTGATTGAAAAGTTTCAAGGCGGACCGGCCGGGCTGCAGGCTATCTCTGCCGCCTCGTCTGAAGAGGAGGAAACCATTTTGGACATTTACGAACCCTACCTGATGCGCCTTGGTTTTGTGCACCGCACTCCGCAGGGAAGGGTGGCCACAAAGCTGGCTTACGAGCATCTCGGCATAGAGCCGGACCCGGGCCAGGGAAAACTTATTTAGGACAACACCGGCAACAGAGCGCCCGGGCAGGCTGCAAAAAGCTGACCTGTAAAAACCAACCTACAAAAACCTGAGAACTGTCAATTTAAGGTGTTTGGCAAAAACAAGTTGAAAACACTGCTGTTGGCACCCCTGCTGGCGCCGTTGTTGCTGTTTCCTCTTTCCTGCCCGGCTGAAAATGCTGAAAATAAAACCGTGATTATCAACGAGATAGCCTGGATGGGTACAGAGCAGAGCCACTATGACGAATGGATAGAGTTAAAGAATATTACCGAGCGGACAATCGATATCACCGGCTGGCGGCTGCAAGCCGAGGACGGCTCCCCGGTTATAGGGCTGGCTGGAGAAATAGCCCCCCAGGGCTTTTTTATTTTAGAAAGAACCGACGACAACACCCTGCCCCAGATAAAAGCGGATATGATATACACCGGCGCTCTGAGCAACAAAGGGGAGAGGATAAAGCTGACAGATAATAAGAAAGTAACCGTAGATATTGTGGAGGCCGGAGAAAAGTGGCCGGCCGGAGACAACCAAAACAAAAGAACCATGGAAAGAAAGCAGACGGATATCTCCGGCCAGCCGGCACAATGGCAGTCAAGCCGAAACCCGGGCGGAACCCCCAAAGCTGAGAACAGCGGGGGGTTCAAGCTGGAAAAGGTGGAGGCAGGCGGACGGCCCCGTATTTTAGGACCGGAAGCTTATTACAGGCCGGCCAATAAAAGATTCAGCCGGACCCTGCTGGCCGGAACGTCCCTGGCTTTGCTTTGCAGCGGGTTAGCCGTTATAATAAGAAGGAGGCTATTCAGCTAAAACCTGCAATCAGCCAGTCAAACTGTTAGCAGCTTCACCGGGTCGACCTGAGAGCGATAATAAGAGGCCTGCAGACGCTTGAACGGGCGCAGACAATGAAAGATACTGAAATCGTTTAAACAGCCCGTTAACGGCCCTTGTGAAGCCGCAGATAAAAAGAGACAAAAGAGCAAATGACAAACCAAAAAGAAAAAATCAAAGAGGCGCTGGCCAGGGGAGTGGACACCGTTTATCCTTCCCGGGAAAAACTCGAGCAGGAGATGAAAAAAAGAAAGCTCCGTATTTATCAGGGGTTTGACCCTTCCATGCCCAGCCTGCACCTGGGCAACCTGGTCGGAGCCTTAAAGCTGAGGCAGTTCCATGAGCTGGGCCACGAAGTGATTTTTCTGGTAGGAGATTTCACGGGCATGATAGGAGACCCGACAGACAAGACCTCGGCCCGGCAGAGGCTGACCAGAAAAGAGGTGCTTGCCAACTGCCAAAGCTGGAAAAAACAACTGGCCCCCGTTCTTCCCTTTTCCGGCCAAAACAAAGTAAAAATGATGTTCAACAGCCATTGGCTGGATAAAATCAGTTTCAAGGAGCTGATAGAGATCGGTTCTCATTTTACGGTCCAGCAGATGATTCAGAGAGATTTTTTCCAAAGACGGCTGGAAAAAGAGCAGCCCATCTACCTGCACGAGTTCTTTTATCCTGTAGCCCAGGCCCTGGACTCCGTAAAGATGGATGTTGACCTGGAGATAGGAGGCACGGACCAGACCTTTAACATGCTGGCCGGCAGAAGTTTGATGAAAAGCATGCAGGGTAAAGAAAAGTTCGTATTGACCGCCGAACTGCTGGTGGACAAAAAGGGCAGAAAAGTAGGTAAAACAACAGGCAACGCTGTTTTTCTTGATATGCCGGCTTCCCGGATGTACGGCAGAATCATGTCTTTTCCCGATGAAACGATCATCTCCGGGCTGGAGCTGCTTACTGTTATGCCTTGGAAAGAAATAAGGAAGATGGAAAAAGAAATAAACAAGGGGCTCAACCCCATGAAAGCCAAGAAAAGATTGGCTTTTGAGGTGGTGAAACTGGTAAAAGGAGAAAAAGAAGCCGAAAAAGCGGAAAAAGAGTTTCAAAGAGTGTTTCAGCAAGAAAAAGAACCAGAAGAGATGAAAGAGGTGAGCTTGAAACAGAAAGAGATGAGGGCAGTTGACCTTTTGGTAAAACTGAAACTCTGCTCGTCGAAAAGCGAGGCCAAAAGAATGATAAAACAAGGTGCGGTGAAGATAGACGGAGAACAAATCAAGAACTGGAAAAAGACGGTGGATATAAAAAAGGGTATGGTAGCGCAGGTGGGAAAAAGAAGGTTTGCCAGAGTTAAAAGTAGTTAAAAATCAGCCGGCCTTTAATCGCAGACCGCTGGAGCTTTTAAGAGTTCGGGTCGGAACAGGCGCTGACCAACGGAACAAACGGTGACCAGAAACCCTGGATATTATAAATATATGAAACCTTATTATGATTATTTTGGGTATTGACCCGGGCAAAGCAGACACGGGATGGGGCGTGATAAAAATAAAGAAAAAAGGCGGACGAGCAGTCAAAGAACCAAAGCTTATAGGGTACGGGACCATTAAAACAGACAAAGAGCTGGAAGACAGCGAGCGGCTGAGGTTGATTTTCAACAAAATCAATAGTTTAATAAGAGAGTTTCAGCCGAATATGATGGCGGTTGAAACATTGTTTTTTTTTAAAAATAGAAAAACAGCTATGAGCATAGCCCAAAGCACAGGGGTGGTGCTTTTATGCGGGGCAAGAAAAAAACTGCCGGTCAGAGAGTTCACCCCGCTCCAAGCCAAAATGACTGTCACCGGGTACGGTCGGGCTAAGAAAAGCCAGGTGCAGAAAATGGTCAAGGAGCTGCTGAATATGGAAAAAATTCCCAGGCCGAGCCATGCAGCGGACGCACTGGCTATCGCCATCTGCTGCGCAAGAGAGATAAGATAGACGGCCCGGTAAGGTTTTAAAGAGGGCAGGGTGCTTGCGAGAACGGCTCGTTGTTTGCAAGCAGTTTTACAAAAATCGCAGTAAAATTAAAACAGCCCGAGGGCTGTAAAAAACAACAATATGTCCGGTCACTCACATTGGCAAAATATTAGAGCTAAAAAACAGTCGGAAGACGCGCGCAAGAGCAAGATTTTTTCCAAGCTCTCGCGCTTGATAAGCATTGCCGCCCGGGAAGGGGGAGGCCCGGAAGAGAACTTCAAACTGAGGCAGGCTATTGAAAAAGCAAAAGAGGAGGATATGCCCTCCGACACCATTGAAAGAGCTGTCAAGCGGGGGACAGGAGAACTGGGAGGAGTGGAGTACAAAGAGATGACCCTGGAAGCCTACGGCCCGGGCAAGAGTGCAATCCTGATCGATGTCATCACTGACAACCGCAACAGGACAGTGGCTGACATAAAGCAGCTTTTGGATAAAAAAGGAGGCAAGCTGGCAGAACCGGGTAGCGTACGCTACCTCTTTGAAAGAAAAGGGCTTTTAAGCTTAAAGTTAGAAAAGCAGCCGGAACGCTTTCAAGACAAGGATGAGCTGGAGCTGGAGGCGATTGATGCCGGAGCCGGAGACACTGCCTGGGAAAACAGCTTTCTGGAGATCTATGTTCCTCTCAAAGACCTTGAACAGTTAAAAACCGGCTTGGACAAAAAAGGGCTGGAAATCGAATCCTCAGCTCTGGGGTGGAAACCGAAGACAGAGATACAGGTCTCCGAAGAAGACAAAGAAAAGATAGAAAAACTTTTTGAGGGCCTGGACGAGAACGACGACGTGCAGGAGATATACTCCAACGTCAGCTGGCAGTAAAAATAACAAAACAAGGAATACAAAAAGCCCGCGTGACGCGGGCTTTTTGAGGCTTATTCCTTACTCCCACCCTTCTCCAAAATCATCATCCTCGTCTTCGTCGTCCCATTCCTCCCATTCTTCTTCATCTTCGTCATCTTCCGTAAGCTCGTCCTCTTCCCCTAAAAAGTTATCGTAAGACCAAATTTCTTTTTCCATAGTTTTTGCCTCTCAAGACTAAACTTTTTCAGCCTCGAGAGTTGAAACCGTTTACGCCCCGACCTTTTGTATTTTAACTGTTTTGAATCGGCTTCTCAGCCAGCTTTTAAATCATATTTGTCTTTCCTTTGGCAATTATATTTATTATCAACCCCTTGTCAAGGGGCTTGTATTCTACTATCTTTAAAACAATGGAAAAATCGTTTAAATCAATCTTGAGTTCTCTGTTCAAAGCAGGCATAGCCTTGGCTCTTTTGGCAGTGATTTTGTTTCTCAGTCTGCTTCTCTATTACAGCAAAGATTTGCCGCGGCCGGAAAAGTTTACGGAGAGAAGAATAGCCCAGCCGACTGAAATATATGACAGGCAGGGAGAGCATCTTTTGTACACCGTTTACGGCGAAGAAAAAAGAGAAACAGTGCCTTTGGAGAAAATCTCTCCTTACCTGAGAGACGCCGTAATAGCGGCTGAAGATAAAAAGTTTTACCAGCATTTTGGGATAGACCCCTGGGGCATAGTGCGGGCCTCGATAGAAAACGTAAAGCAAAAAGCGCCTGTTCAAGGCGCCTCCACCATCCCTCAGCAGCTTATCCGCTCCACTTTTCTAACCCCTCAAAAAAGCGCTGAACGCAAGGTAAGAGAGGTAATTTTAAGCATCGAGTTAAACCAGCGCTATTCCAAGCAGCAGATTTTAGAGTGGTATCTCAACCAGGTTCCCTTCGGCTCCAACGCTTACGGAGCTGAATCAGCCAGCAGAACCTTTTTCTTGAAAAAAGCGGAAGACCTCAGTTTAGCTGAGGCGGCCACTTTGGCCGGTTTGATCCGAGCTCCCAGCTATTTATTTCCTCACGGGCCAAACAAGGATGAACTGCTGGCCCGGAAGGACTACATACTGGACCAGATGGCAGATGAAAGATACATCAGCCGGCAGCAGGCCGAGGAGGCCAAAAAAGAAGAGATTACTTTTGCCCAAGAATCAAAACCCATTGAGGCGCCCCATTTTGTGCTTCAGGTTAAAAAACAGCTGGTAGAAAGATACGGGGAGGAGTATCTCAAAACCAACGGATTGAAGGTTTACACCACCCTCAACTATGATTTGCAGAAGCTGGCCGAAAAGATAGTCAAAGAAGGGGCGGAAAAAAACAAAGCTTACCGCGCTTACAATGCAGCTTTGGTGGCGGTAAACCCCCGCAACGGAGAAGTTACGGCCCTGGTAGGCAATAAAAATTATTTTGACGATTCCTACCCTCCGGACTGCATCTCCGGCAAGAATTGTCTTTTTGACCCGGAGTTCAATGTAGCTTCCCTGGGAAAAAGACAGCCCGGTTCGTCTTTCAA
Source organism: uncultured Candidatus Saccharibacteria bacterium (assembly GCA_964501525.1). Classification (GTDB taxonomy): domain Bacteria; phylum Patescibacteriota; class Minisyncoccia; order Minisyncoccales; family CAYTKG01; genus CAYLVJ01. The sequence continues at coordinate 7,877 of CAZCSI010000015.1, forward strand.
GCCTTTGGTTTATGCTGCTGCTTTTGAAAAAGGCTACGGAGACCAGTATGTGGTAACAGATGAGCTGACCAGCTTCGGGGTCTGGGGTGGAAAAGAATATGTCCCCAGAAACTACGACGGGTTGTTCAGGGGGCCTGTCACTTTAAGACAAGCCTTGGCTCAATCGCTCAATGTCCCGGCTGTCAAAGTTCTTGTTTATCTGGCCGGTATTGAAGACAGCGTTGTTCAAGCGCAGAAAATGGGCATCACCACTTTAAAAGAGCCGTCTTATTACGGCCCTTCGCTTGTTCTCGGCGGGGGAGAGGTGACTCTGGAAGAGATGGTGGGAGCTTTCAGTGTTTTTGCCAACCAGGGCGTAAAGAGTTCCTCCCATATCATCTCTCATATAGTGGACGAGCAGGGGAAAGTTATTTACAGATTCCAGGGAGACCCAAAAAGAGTGCTGAGTCAAGGCTCTGCTGAGATGATAACCAGTGTTTTGTCCGATGAGCAGGCCCGGGCTCCAATGTTCGGATCCAACTCGGTGCTTTACATAGACGACCAGACCGCTGTCAAAACAGGCACCACCCAGTTTTACAATGACGCCTGGACCATCGGGTTCAACAGCGAGATCGCAGCCGGGGTGTGGGCAGGCAACAACGACAACTCCTCAACCTACAGCCAGCCGGGAGCGGTGATCGCGGCTCCCATATGGAACAGATTTATGGTTGAGGCGAAAGAGATACTTACGCAGGCTGAATAGGCATTACCACATAAAGATAGCTTTGGTCCTGGACCGCTTTTATAACAGCCGGTCCTTCTTCTTGAGACCCTTCCTGTTCACTTTTGGAAAGCCCGAGCACTACGCCCGATTCATTGATGTTGCTTAAGCCGTCAATAAGAAACTTGTAGTTGAAAGAAACCTCTTTTTCTTCTCCCTTTATCTGGGCTGGAAAAAGAGAAGAATATTCTCCCAACTCCGGGTTTTGACAGTAAACTTCAATCTCGTCTTTTTTAGCAAAGAATTTAAGACGAACCTCGTTGATGCGGCTGGCAAACAAGCTTGCCCTTCTCAACTGATTAAGAAAATCATCCCTGGAGGTTTCTGCTTCCACTTTCAGTTTTGAAGGGATGATCTCTTTGTAGTCCGGGTAATCTCCTTCGATCAGCTTGGAGACAAAGCGCATTTTAGGTTTTTCCCATCCCTGCTCCAGCAGCTCCACCATAATCAGGTTCGGAGAAAAATAAAAGGTGGATGTTCTTTCTTCTTCCGTTAAAACGGTTTTAAGAAAAGAGGCGGCTCTCTGAGGTATTATCAAAGAATAAGACTGAGAAGCATCAAGAGGTTTTTGAAGAGAAATCTTTTTCTCAGCCAGGCGGAAAGAATCGGTGGCCGCCATCACAAGGTTGTCTTTTTCAAAACGAAGAAGAACTCCCGAAAGCTCCGGCTTAATACTGGAGGTAGAGGCCATTCCCGCCACCTGCGCCAAACCTTCAGAAAAAACAGAAGCGGGCAAAGTTACTTTTCCATCTTTCTCCACCTCGGGCAGCGCAGGAAACTCCTCGGGGTCCATACTGTTTATCTTGGTCTCCGTCTCTTCACATTTCAAAAGCAGATTAGTGCCTTTTAGTTCCAGGTCAACTACGGAGTCAGCAGGGAGATAGTTGACAAAACTGGAAAAGATTCGGGCGGGAATAGTAGTTTCTCCTTTTTTGGAGATTTTGGCTCTTTCCCAAAAATCGATTCCTGTTTCAAGGTTAGTGGCTGAAAGGCGCAGGAAACTGTCCTCCGCTTTTAAGAGAACGTTGCCCAGGATGGGAAGAGAGGTGGAGCGGGAAGCGATCTTCTCGATAGCAGTCAAGGCCTTTTTTAATTTTTCCTGCCTGATTGAAAGTTTCATGTTTTTTGTTGATTAGTAACAATTAATTATTTAAATAAAAGATTGTTATTGTTGTTGTAGAGGCTTTAACTGTGCAAAACCTTTGTTTAGAACTTGTCTCAGATGTGTAAATGTTTGTTGGTAAAGAGGTGGAAACGGCGTGGATAATTTTGTGGATAAAATAAAGTTTTTTACTGCCCAGTTTTTCAACAACTTTTTGAACAAGTTTTTAAAGAAGTTGTTCAACAAGTTAGCAACAGGGTTTTACACACCCAGAAACCTCATTTGTATCAGTTTGATTTCTTTTTGCAGCTCCTCGCTTTTCTCTAATTTTTTACTGATTTTGTTGTAAGAGTAAATAGCGGTGCTGTGGTCTTTCCCGCCCAGGTGTTTGGCGATAGAGGGATAAGAAGATTCCAGTTTCTCGCGCATAAGATACATAGCTATCTGGCGGGGCCTGACCACTTCTCTTTTACGTGAAGAGGAGCAGATGTCGGCTTTGGAGATGTTGTAAAAATCGGCTACGGTTTCCACTATTTTCCGAGGAGTTATTTTTTCCTGGGAGGAGACGGTGAAATCCTTAACCAGCTCTTTTACCGTATCCATATTCGGTTTGCGTTTTTTGACTTTTTCAAAAAGAATAATTCTGTTGAGCGCTCCCTCCATCTCTCTGATGTTGGTCTTGATGTTTTCAGCCAGGTATTCATATATTTTTTGAGGAAGGTCTGTTTCTTTTTCCTGAGCCTTGGTTTTAAGAATAGCGATTCTCGTTTCAAGGTCCGGAAAACTGATGTCGGCAATCATACCTCCTTCAAAACGGGAGCGGAGCCGTTTGGCTAAAGACTCGATTGCTTTGGGCGGCCGGTCCGAAGAAAGAATAATCTGCTTGTTGTTTTGATAAAGAGCGTTGAAAATGTGAAAAAATTCCTCCTGAGTTTTTTCTTTGCCGGCCAAGAACTGAACATCATCCACTATAAGCAGGTCTATATCCCTGTAGTCCTTTTTCAAAGATTCAATGGTTCCGTCCCGGATAGAACTGATGATGTTTGTCACCAACCTTTCACTGGGCAGATACTTTATTTTTTTATTTGGAGACTCTTTTATAGTTTTGTTGCCCACCGCCTGCAAAAGATGAGTTTTACCCAGCCCCACCCGGCCGTAGATAAAAAGAGGGTTGTAAAGAGAGCCGGGTTTTTCAACTACGGCGGAGGCTGCGGCATGGGCCAGCTCATTAAAACTGCCTACTATGAAGTTTTCAAAGGTGTAGTTGGGGTTAAGCCCTGTTTTTTTGGTTTGAATAAGAGTGTCGAGCCGCGCCTGGCCGGCAGGAGAATCTTCGGAAGACTGTTCTCTCTGCTGGTAAACGGGAACGGATTCCTGTTGAGAAGACCTGGTATGCATATCCTGGTCCACCAGAAAATCCACTTTCTTGATGCCTTTTTCTATATTTTTAACTGCTTTCAGCACCTCCTCCTTGTATTTTTTTTCCAGCCACTCCTTGACAAAAGAATTGGGCACTGAAACAAGCAGTTTGTCTTTTTCTCGGCTGTGAGCCCTGGTGTTTTTAAACCAGGTGGCAAAATTGGCAGGGGAGAGGTCCAGCTCTATCTGGGCTAAAACAGCCTGCCAAATGTTTTTTTCGGACATAACTTTATAGCTTATGTTGAAAACCTGTGAATTATTAGAACAAATGTTGCTTCTAGTATAGCATAGTTTAGGCTAAGGGCCACGATTGAAAGTTTTCCACAATTTACAGGTTAAATGTGGAAAAAGCTGTGGAAAACCTATGTGGAAAAGTTGTTGATAAAACTCTTTTTACTGATTGATAAAAAAATGTTTTCCTGTTAAAATCTTTACAGTCCGAAGTTTCGGCATCTTAACAGTTTAAAATGGCAGACAACCTTATGCTGGCTAAAGAAAACCGTTTAAAAAAGGAAAAAGAGATTAAAAGGGTGCTCAGGGAAGGCAAGAGTTACAAGAGCCGGTCTCTGCTTCTCAAGGTTTTGAAAAAAGAAACAACAGATGAACCGCGCTTCGGCTTTATCGTGTCCAAAAAGGTATCCAGCAAGGCCTCGGCCCGGAACAAGGTGAAAAGGCGGCTTAGAGAAGCGGTGCGCCCCTTTCTACCCGATTTAAAACAGGGGCTGGATGCAGTAATAATTGCTTTTCCGGAGGCGGGAGAGCGCAGTTTTGAGGAGATAAAACAGGAGGTCAGTAATTTATTGGAGAGAGCTAAAACATGAATATTTTTGATACAATTTTTTACCAGCCGCTGGTTAAAGCCCTGCTTTTTCTTTACGGCCTGCAGCCGGCCGGATTGGCGGGAGCAGTGGTTCTTTTAACCGTGGCAATAAAAATCATTCTTCTGCCCTTGAATATAAAGGCTATCAAGTCCCAAAAAGCGATGAGCGAACTTCAGCCTAAACTGAAAAAGATTCAGAACAAACACAAAAACGACAAGGAGAAATTAGGCAGAGAAACAATGACTCTTTACCGTGAAGCGGGGATCAACCCCTTCACCTCCATCATTCTTCTCGTTATCCAGACCCCGATTCTTATTGCCCTTTACAGAGTTTTTACCCAGGTTCCGACAAGAGAGGGGATAGACCCTTATTTTTTAGGCCTGAACCTTTCCGCTTCCAATACTTTTTTTGCTTTGGCCGGAGCCGCTTTCTTTTTTATCCAGACAAAGCTTACCAACCCCTCGAACACCAAAACAAAAGACAACTCTGATTTTCAGGTTATGCTTCAAAAGCAGATGCAGTATTTTTTCCCCGTTTTTATGTTTTTTGTCTTGATCAGAGTACCGTCGGCCATCGCTCTTTACTTTGTGGTAAGCGGGTTGTTGTCCATCGCCGAAAGATATTTGGTGGAAAGCGGTCTGCTTTGACTTTAGCTTTTTTTCAGAGTATTGTTAAACAATTCATTGACAGGATATTGTTAGCTCAATATGGGGTTATCTAAAAAAGATTTATCAACAATAGAAAAGAAATGCAGCGAGTTTTTCCGCGAGATGGGGTTCAAGGTCAGAGTCAGTCCTTGCCGCCAGGAAGAAGAAACCGTTTTTTTGGAGGTCAACTCGGATGAACCCCGCACCCTTATCGGGAAAAGAGGTGAGGCCCTGCGTGCCGCTCAGAGAATTTTAAGGGTAATGCTTTTGCAGAATACGGGCGAGCGTTTTTATCTTCAACTGGACATCAACGGCTACAAACAGAAGAAAGCCCGGTATCTGCGTGAAATCGCCAACGAGATAGCGGACGAGGTGGCGCTCAGCCAGGAGCCGGAGCCGCTGGTTCCCATGTCCGCTTACGAAAGAAGGATCATTCATATAGAGCTGGCTGACAGAGTTGATGTGACAACGGAAAGCGAAGGGGAGGAGCCCCGGAGAAGAGTAGTGGTCAAACCGGCTTAGTTTCAAGTAAAATTTTGACATTTAAAACGGCGGATTGCCCGCCGTTTTTTTAGTTACTTTTTACTCCTTAATTCCCCAAGTACAAACTCCGCCTTGGCAGTATTGTCCATCGGTACAATCTTCATGGTAAAGTTCCCCCGGTACAAACTCCGCCTTGGCAGTATTGTCCATCGGTACAATCTTCATGGCGCACCCAATGTAGGCATCCTTCTGATTCATTAAGCTCGCATCTTTGGACGACGTCATTACCAGCACAACGTTGGTCATTTATCGTTTCACATCCATTTTCTTCACAAGGACCGATTATCTCTTCGCAACTCTCTTGACAAAAACCATCATCGCAAGCTTCGCACCCTATTTCTTCACAGTAGTCTATTCTTACTGGATCACCTTCGTGTACTCCACCGAAACAATCAGAACAGGACAACCCTACTTCTTCTATTGAGGTCCCTTCATAACATCCTCCGCAAAGCCAGATACATTCTGAATTATTGTTACAACTTTCAAAACCAAGCCATGTACAAACAGTAGCTCTTTCCCCCGGAGCTCCCTTTTCTCCTTCGGTGGGGATAACAATAAAGGAGGAAAGACAGTCGTCGCACCGCCATAAAAGGCAATTACATCGACCTATGGGGTCGTTTCTA
>CAZCSI010000016.1:0-11388 GCA_964501525.1 uncultured Candidatus Saccharibacteria bacterium
AACACGCCTTCGGTAGAAAGTGTTTCATTGAACAGCGGGTCAAACATTACCCTGAATAATAACAGTACTGTTTCTGTTTCAGCTACTGCAACGGTTTCAGATGGAGACGGTTATGCAGACATTGAAACAGTAACAGGCAAGATTTATCGCTCAGGAGTATCAGGTGCAGAAGCCTGCACCAATAATGACAATAACTGCTACGAAGATACGGACTGTTCTTTAACTGACTGTGCTGACAACTCCTGCACCGCCACCTGCACCATAAGTATGCAATTTCACGCTGATCCCACTGACGAAGGAGCTTATTCCACAAGTCAAGGATGGAACAGTGAGGAATGGGTAGCTTGGATTCAAGCCACAGATTCCAGCTCTAATACCGGTTCTGGAGACAACTCTTCTTTAGAAGATGTTGATGTGGGCACCTTAACAGCTTTTAACTTAGATAGTGCCAGCATAGGATATGGAACAGTTAACCCAGGAGCAACGAGTGCAGAACAAAGCGTTCAGATAGAAACTGTGGGAAATGCCCCCATAGACGTTAATCTCTCAGGCACGGATATGAGTTATGACAGCAACACAATAGGGGTCTCTCAGCAGAAGTATTCTCTAACAACCGGTTTCGACTGGGACAGCGCAGGAACTGCTCTCTCAGGAACAGCCACTAGGCTTGAACTAGCAAGCGGAAAGCCCACCCAAAGCCCCACCAATGAGTCAGATACAGTTTATTGGAAATTGAAAGTCCCAGATGAAAAATCTGCAGGTGGACCATACTCAGGAACAGATACTTTTAGCGTTACTGCTGATTAAAGTTTGATTTCTTCTGTTTTTTTGGTAAAATTATAAAATTAAATGAAAGGTCTTTAAATAATAATAAATAAAAAATATGGCGGAAAAGATAAAAAAGAAACTACCCTGGTTTGTAGCCCTAGGAGTAATCGTTGCTGTTTTAGCTTTTAACATGAGAGGGACATTAACTAGAGCTGACGACCTGGGAACCTCCGTTACGGTAGGAAATGCGGCACCCAGTTTTGACGGAGATGCAGCAGAAAGTACTGCTTCTCATAATGGATCAGGAACGGGTGACACAGCAGGTAATCCTACAAACGTAGGCTCTGATGTTACTTTCCAGGCTACGGGGGATGATCCTAATGGAGACGATTACTATTTAATTGTCTGCAGCTCTGACAGCGTCAGTGCCGGCACAGGAGGGGGAGCGCCCAGCTGCGGCGATACTACCTACTGCACCTCAAGCTCAACAACAGATGAGACTCAGGCTTCATGCAGCTACACCACCCAGGCTGGTGACAGTGAATCTAATGCTTGGTATGCTTTTGTATGTGATGCTGCTTCTTCAGATCAGGCCTGCTCCTCAACTAATCAGGGTTCAGGAAACTCAGGTACACCTTTTTACGTTAACCACAGACCGACCTTTACTGCTTACAGCGATGACACACCCTCTGATCCAGGAGCAACGGTGACCTGGACAACTACATCAGAAGATGCTGACAGTGATGCTTCTGATGATACAGTAACCCTTTATGTATGCGCCGCTTCTGGATTTTCAGAAGGCTCAAGTCCTGGGTGCACAGGAACAGAACTATGTCATGACGGCAGCCCTGGTACTGCCAACTCAAGCTGCACCTATGATATACCCGCTGTAGAGCAGGATGGCGACTACAATGCTTATGGATACGTAGTTGACAACCACGGTTTTGCTGCTTCAGGGGGAAGCCAGGGAACAGACTCCACCATGACTGTAAGTAATGTTGCTCCCTCCATAAGCGCCTCCAGTATTGATCTTTTGGATACGGATGAAGCTGAAAACCTAACCTTAACTGAGTCGCAAGGAGAAACTCAGGACTTTCTAGTAAAGTTTGTAGTAACAGATAATAACGGCTGCCAGAATATTACTTCTGGAGACGAGATATCCTCAGCCATTATTCATGTTTACCGCTCGGGGGTTACACAGTCAGGCTGTGATGATGACGGGGAAGACGATGCCAACAGCTGTTATGCTAATGCTCATAATGGCACAGGAGGAACCTGTGTGCAGGACACCACGGTAAATGACTGTACTGGAGCGGATGACTCCGATGTAGGCTGGAGATGCGAGTTTCCTTTGCAGTATCACGCTGATCCTACAGTTACAGACTCTGAGTTCTCCGCCCAGAACTGGCTGGTTTCAGTTCAAGCAACAGATGATGATTCTTCAGCCAGCTCTCTTACTGAGGACTCTGACGGTAATGAACTGGGAATGTTTATGTCTTATGATGTTTCAGAAACCTCAATCGGCTATGGCTCCGTTAGCGCTGGAAATGACAGCAGCGAGCAGACAACTACAGTTGAGGCGCTTGGCAACGTAGGTCTTGACGAAAACCTATCTGGTACTGATATGACAGATGGTGGAGAAACCATTGCTGTTTCCCAGCAGGTTTATAATCTTTCCACAGGGGAGGGTTGGACAAGCGGCACTGCTCTTAGCGCGGACGCTACAGAAGTAGAGCTTAACTGTGCTAAAACCACCACCACTGGTAGTCCTGCTTCAGCTAACACCTATTGGTATCTTAGAGTGCCGGACGGGCAAGCAGCAGGTACTTATACTGGAACCACAACTGTTGCAGCAGTCACTGGAGAATCTGCTAGCTGGTAAAGAATCTATTAAGATAGAGTTTGACAAAAGAGGGGACTGATCTTAGATAATGAGGACAAAATACAAAATATTTACTTGTTTTTTGCTTGTTTTCCTTTTTAGCTCAAGCCTGGTTCAGGCTAGTTTTGGTATTTCTCCGCCGTATGTTAAAAACCAAAATCTAGCCCCAGGCTCTCATTTTGAACAAAAGATAGTGCTGGTAAGGGGAGACCCAACTGAAGACTGGAAAGTCAGTCTTGTGGTTGAGGTTCCTGGAGCAGAAAGCTGGTTTTCTGTTGACAGAGGTAAAGAGTTTATTATGCCCCAGGGCGAAAAACAGGTTCCTATTATCATCAAGGTTGATGTTCCTAAAAACGCAGACAGAAAAGAATATCAAGGAAGAATAATAGTTAAAACCTCTCCTGTTAAGGCATCTAGCAAAGGAGGGGTTTCTATAGCCTTAGGAGGCCAGATTGACGTTAAGCTCAATGTTGGAAAAGAAGAAATTTATGACTTCAAGGTATGGAGCGTTAAACTTTCTGAAGCAGAGGAAGGACATAAATTGTGGTGGCTTTATTTCCCCGGCAAGATAAGGTTTGGGATGAAGATAGAAAACACAGGAAATATTAAGGCGGCTCCAACCAAGGTCAAGCTTGATATTTATGATTCTAAACAGAAAAAACTTTTAGAATCTTTAGAAACTAAAAAAATTGAAAAGGTGCCTTCTTTTAGCACCAGAGAGGTTGAGGCAGCTTTTCCAACCAGACTAAAGCCGGGAAGCTATTCTGTCCGTTTCAAAATCTTTAAGGAAGAAAAGATAGTTAAAGAAGGAGAGCTTCATTTAAGTATTGTTCCTTTAAACAGTATTCCGGACTACAAAGGATATGGTCTGGCTGGGCTTGACCTTAAGGACAAAGCCTCTTTAGCTCTTATAGCTTTTCTTATTATCTTTGCCTTGGGTTTTGGAGCCCTAAAGCTTATCGGGCTTAGGGAGAGACAAAAAAAGAAGGTGGAAGTAGAGACCGAAGAAGAAGTCAGTAGTCTATAGCCCAGATTAATAACTTATGGGCTGCCATTTTAAAAAAACAAAAAAAATAGGTCCAAATTTGTTTTTATTCCTAATCTTTTTCGGGCTTTTAACAAGCCTTTTCTTTTTGTTTAACAAAAAAGTAAAAGCAGACAGCATTATCTCTTCAGTCACTATCCAGGTTTGTGGAAACGGAACTATTGAAGGGGAAGAAACCTGTGACGACGGACTTAATAACGGCAGGTATGCTTACAATGCTAATGACAGGTTCTGCAACCTGCAATGTAACGGCTGGGCCGCTTATTGCGGAGATGGGACAGTACAGGCAGATGAAGGAGAAGAATGTGATGACGGCAACAACTCTGCTGGAGACGGCTGCTCTGCTGTGTGTCAAGAAGAAGGTGGAGGAGGCGGGGGTGGAGGTGGAGGAGGAGGCGGAGGTGGCGGGTCTTCTTCTACTGAGGTTGTCTTAGAAGGAAGAGCCTACCCTGACTCTTTAATAACTATTCTTGTAGATGGAAAAGAAGAGACTACAGTACGGGCTGAAGAAGACGCTAGTTTTAAAACTTCAATAGATAATCTTAGATCAGGAGTTTATACCTTTGGAATCTCAGGTACTGATAAGGAGGGGATAAGATCAATCACTTATACTATTACCTTTTCAGTTTCAGGAGGAGCTACCACTAAAGTAAGCGGCATCTTTCTTCCACCCACCATTGATCTTAATGAAAACAGATTTGAAAGAGGAGATACGGTAAAGATTTTTGGCCAGACCTCTCCGGGAGCAGAGGTTGAGGTTCTTATCCAGTCCAATGAGATAACAGAAAAGGTAGAAGCGGATGAGATTGGAGCCTGGCTTCTGCCCTTTAATACAAATATTTTAGAAGAAGGCGCACATTCTACAAAAGCAAGGGCCTGGCTTGATAGTAAAACAAGAAGTGAGTTCAGCCGCACCTTAAACTTTCAGGTAGGAGAAGGAGCGGCGGCTCCTGGATGTGCTGGTCCAGATTTCAATGAGGACGGAAGAGTAGATCTGGTTGATTTTTCAATACTCCTTTACTGGTGGAATCAGCCTAATTACTCTATAGACTTAAACAGCAGCGGCGTAGTTGACCTGGCAGACTTTTCAATTATGCTTTACTGCTGGACAGGATAATGAACAAAATAGTTAAAACCCTTATACTTCTATCTATTACAGGGTCTTTTCTTTTAACAGCTTTCAAGGTTAAAGCGGTTACTCTTTCTTTTGACCCGCGAGAAGGAGAGCTTCAGCCTGGAGATACCTTTTTAGTAAAGCTCCTTATTGACACGAAAGAGTGCATCAACGCCTTAGACATCACGATAGGCTTTTCTGAAAATCTACTTAGTGTGTCAGGCGTTAACACAGGCTCTTCTATAATCTCCTTCTGGATAAAAGAACCTGTGGTTAATAATGATAAGGGAACAGTATCTTTTACAGGCGGTGTTCCAGGAGGTTACTGCGGAAAAGTGGCTGGAGATCCGGGCGTAAGCAATGTTTTAGCAGAACTAGTGCTTAGTGCTCCTTCCTTAAGAATAGGAGAAGGGAAAGACAGTTTAGCAGAACTTGTTTTCTTACAAGACTCAGAGGTTCTTCTTCATGACGGACAAGGAACGCCTGCTGAACTTGAGCTTGAAAAAGGAGAGTTTACTATTCTTTCAGAAAGAAAAGAAGAAACAAGAGATGAGTGGAAAGAGAAAATTAGGAGCGATCAAGTTCCGCCTGAACCCTTTAAAATATATCTTCGCAAAGAAAAAGAGATGTTTCGTGGAAAATACTTTCTAGTTTTTTCTACTACTGACAAGCAGACGGGTGTCAGCTATTTCGAGGTAAAAGAAGAAAAAGGGAACTGGGAAAAGGCAACCTCTCCTTATCCTTTGAAAGATCAGGAGCTTGAAGGTATAATAAAAGTAAGGGCTGTTGACAAGGCTGGCAACAAAAGGGTGGAAGAGTATATGCCCCAAGCTCTAGAAAAGGAGCCTATCCTTGGCCCTATCACAATCTTTATCCTTTTTTTATCCTTAACTATTGTCTTCTTCATTGTTTTTTCAACTTTAAAAAAGAAAGATGAGGCTAGAAAAGAATAAAATCTTATTTTTTGTCTTTCTGCTTTTCTTGACGCTTACTCCATCTTTGTTTAAAATTCACGCTCAAGAAGCAGTTCTTTTTGTCTACCCCTCAAGCAATATGTATCAAGTAGGAGACAGGTTTTCTGTTTCTATACGAATAAACAGCGATTCAGTAGGGGTTAATGCTGTTGATGGAAGCCTGAGTTTTGATCAAGACAAGCTTGAGGTGGTCGGGATTTCAAAGTCAGGCTCTATTTTCAATTTATGGCTGGAAGAACCAAGCTTCTCAAACACAAGAGGCACTATCTCTTTTGGCGGAGGGAAACCAAGCCCGGGCTACTCAGGAAGCTCAGGAAAAATCATTTCTATAACCCTCAAGGGCAAGGCTCCAGGCCATGCCTCTTTAAATTTCACGTCAGGGTCTGCTTTAGCAGACGATGGGATGGGAACCAATGTTTTATCCCAAATGAGAGGAGCGGAGTTTACTTTTAGCCAGGAAGAGGCGCCTCCTGCGGTAGAAACGCCTCCCGAGCCGGCTGATACGGGTCTTTCAGCTCCTTTAATCAGTTCTCCTACTCATCCTGACCCTGAGGCCTGGTATGATGATAGCAGCCCTGTTTTTAGATGGGAGGTTCCTTCCGGAGTTACCGGCACCAGGCTTTTGGTAAGCCGCGAGATCCCGGATACGCCTACTGTTTTCTACGGAGAGCCTATTTCAGAAAGAAAACTAGAGGAACTTGAAGACGGCACCTGGTATTTTTATGTACAGCTTAGAAGCCAGTACGGCTGGAGCGAGACCTCTCATTTCAAGTTTAATATTGACACTGAGCCTCCTGAGCCTTTTGAGATTAATATTAAGGAAGGGTCAGAAACCACCCATCCGCAGCCCACCCTGATCCTTGATGTGCCTGATGAAGCCTCAGGCGTTGATCTTTACAAAATTAAGATTGGGCAGCTTCCTCTTTTAGAAACAGATAAAAAAGAGTTTCAGGTGCCTGAACTGGGTATAGGAAGCCACACAATAATTGTAAAGGCAATAGATAAGGCTGGGAACTCCATGATAGGCATGAGAGAGATTAAGATTCTTCCTATTGAAAGGCCTACTATTACCTTCTGCCCAGAAGAAATCATATCAGGCTCTCTTCTTGTGGTAAGAGGAACAGGGCTTGCTGAAGCCGAGATAGAGATAGGAGTTGAAGAAACCAGCACAGAAGCTTCTGATCTAGCCACTACAAAGGCTGACAAGGCAGGAAACTGGACTTATATTCATCCTTTAAAGCTTAAAAGAGGAGTTTACAAGGTAAGAGCAAGAACTATTGATAAAAACGGGGCTAAAAGCCTTGCTGAAGAAAAAACAGTAATTGTTTCTCCACCTGTCTTTTTAAAAGTAGGGGAGAGGGCGATCAGTTACCTTTCAGTGCTGGTTGTTCTTGCTTCACTTCTAGCTCTTCTTTCTTTTATCTTTATGCTTGGTATAAAAAGATTTAAAAACTGGAGAAGAGAAATTAGAAGAGAAACCGAAGAAGTAGAAGAAAGCGTGGTCAATTCTTTTATAAATCTAGCAAAGAAAGTAGATAGAGAGATAAGGCTTCTTGACAAAAAAGAGGAGCTCAGCGATCAGGAAAAAAAGATAAGAGATTCTTTAAAAACCGCTTTGGAAGAATCAGAGGGAAAAATACGTAAGGAGATTGAAGATATTAAAAAAGAAACCTAGTCAGTTGCTAGGACAAGGGTAGGACAAACAAAACACAGGGGCCTGTCACCCCTGTGTTTTACGTTATTGGACCTTATTTAAGCTGTCGGGCTGCCGAGAATTGAACTCGGATCACAGGACCCCCAGCCCTGCATAATAACCATTATACTACAGCCCGCGCTTTCTATTCAGTTTCTTTATTTAGCCTCTTTAAACATTGTTTTTCTGCACTTGGAGCACATCAAAACACTCTGGCCGGCATACTCCCGATACTGCTCCCGCCTTATTTCATCCGGCACCAACGCCTTTTGAAGGTTTGGTTTCTGCCTTCTTTTTGTGGTAGGGTTGTACTTGCCGCGCAGTTTTTTCCTGCGGTTGACAAGCATACTTTTTTTACCGCAGATTGTACATTCTCTTGGCATAGTTTAAAAGTTATACGGTTGATTTAAAAAATTATTTTAAAGAATATTAGAAAATTATTCAACTGATGCTATAATTAGATTAATATGATTTTTACGTTGTTGTCAATCTTTATCCTGCTTTTTTCAGTATCTCTGCACGAGGCAGCCCATGGATGGGTTGCTTACAAAATGGGGGACCCGACCCCGAAATACGCCGGCAGGATCAGTTTAAACCCCATCAGGCACCTTGATTTAATGGGCTCTTTGATAGTGCCCGGATTTATGCTTCTCTTATCTCTCCGCACCGGAGTCAGAGTCCCTGTTTTCGGCTGGGCCAAACCGGTGCCCATCAACCCTCATAATTTCAGAAACAGAAGCAGGGGAGAGCTGTTGTCAGCTTTAGCCGGGCCTCTGTCCAATATTTCTCTGGGAGTTATAGGGGGGTTGGCCGCCCGGTTGACTCCGATAGATTCTTTGGGGTTTTACCTTGCTGCCGCTTTGTCCCTGACCAACTTCTCCCTGGCTGTTTTTAACCTGATACCCATCCCTCCTTTGGACGGCTCGCATATTCTGCTTAATCTCTGGCCCGGGGAAAGGTGGAAAATAGAGGGTTTTTTAAAGGCCTACGGACCCGTATTTTTTATCATCTTTATTTTCTTTGGAATAAATCTCATAGCCCCCATCGTGTATCGAATGTTTTATCTGACAGCAGGAACAGGAATTCCTTAAAAAGCTATTGACAGAGGTTTATTATTTTGTTAAGTTTGTAAAGAGCGCTTAGCGCTTTAGTTTATCTTTTTAAACCAGTTAGATAATGCCGACCATAAACCAATTAGTCAGAAAAGGAAGGAAGCCGAAGAAAAAGAAAGACAAAACTCCGGCCCTTTCTCTTCGTTATAACGCTTTGAAGAACAGATACGTGGACTCTGATGCTCCTATGAAAAAAGGTGTAGTGACCAAGGTTTTTACCATTGCGCCTAAAAAACCTAACTCGGCTCTGAGAAAGGTGGCCAAGGTTAAACTGACCAACGGCATGGAGGTCACCGCCTATATCCCGGGAGAAGGACACAACTTACAGGAACACTCCGAGGTGCTGATAAGAGGGGGCAACGTACAGGACCTGATCGGAATTCGTTATTACGTGGTAAGAGGGGTTATGGGAGCGGAGGGGGTTGAAGGAAGAAGCTCCAGCAGGTCCAAATACGGCTCTAAGAAACCAAACTCTTAATATGGCCAGGTATAAGATAAAAAGAAAAGAGGTGATGCCCGACCCCAGGTTTGAAAGCAAACAAGTTGCCAAGTTTATTAATCATGTCATGCAAAAGGGGAAAAAGAGAACCGCCCGGAAGATTGTTTACAAAGCCTTGAAAGAGATAGAAAAAAAGAAAAAAGAGGAGGCCCCGATCGATGTTTTCGAAAGAGCTATTCATAATGTTAAGCCAAGCATGGAGGTACGCTCCAAAAGAGTAGGAGGAGCCAACTATCAGGTTCCTTACAGGGTGCCGGAAGAGAGGGGCATCACTTTGGCTATGCGCTGGATAATAAAAGCGGCCCGGCGCAAAAAAGGAACATCTATGTACAAAAAATTAGCTGAGGAGTTGATACTTGCCTCTGAAAGCAAAGGCGAAGCAATGCGGAAAAGATTTAATGTGCACCGTATGGCTCAGGCCAACAGAGCGTTTGCATACCTAGCAAGATAAGGACATGCCAAGAGAATACCCAATTGAAAGAACCAAGGATATAGGCATTATTGCTCATATAGACGCCGGTAAAACTACTACTACCGAGCGTGTTTTATTTTACACGGGAATCGCACACAAGATCGGAGAGGTTCATGACGGAGAGGCAATAATGGATTGGATGGAGCAGGAAAGAGAGAGGGGAATTACAATCTCCGCCGCTGCCACCACCTGCTACTGGACTCCCCGGGACAAAGAAGACAAAAAACAAAATAAGTACAAAATAAATATCATTGACACCCCCGGACACATTGATTTTACAGCTGAAGTACAGCGCTCTCTGCGCGTCCTGGACGGAGCGGTGGTTGTTTTCGACGGAGTGGCCGGAGTGGAGCCTCAGTCAGAAACGGTGTGGAGGCAGGCAGACCAGTATTCGGTGCCCCGTATATGCTTTATCAATAAAATGGACAAAGTGGGGGCTGATTTTGAAAAAAGCGTGGATTCTATTGTCCAAAAACTGGGGGCCAACCCGGTCGCTATGCAGATTCCTGTCGGCAGAGAAAAGAACTTAAAGGGGACAATCGACCTTTTAACCATGAAAGCCCTGGAGTTTGATGGAGAATGGGGCCAGATAGTCAAGGAAAAAGAAATCCCGGAACCGTTAAAGGCGGAGGCGGAGGCAAAACGGAAAGAAATGATCGAGAAAATAGTGGCTGAAGACCAAACTCTTTTGGAAAAATACCTGGATGGAGAAGAGGTTGAAATCGATGACCTGCGCTCCGTTCTCAAAAAAGCGGTTTTAAAAAACAAGTTAGTGCCTGTATTCTGCGGTTCAGCTCTTAAAAATCAAGGTGTACAACCTCTGCTTGACGCCGTATGCTACTACCTTCCGTCCCCTTCCGACCTCCCGCCGGTTCAAGGAGAAGACCCTAAAACAGGAGAGATAATTACAAGAAAGCCTTCGGACCAAGAACCTTTTACCGCGCTTGCTTTCAAGATAGCCAATGACCCTTATGTGGGCACCCTTACCTATTTCCGGGTTTACAGCGGACAGCTGGACAAAAGAACCACAATCCTGAACGCTACCAGCGGAGAAAAAGAAAGGGTGGGCCGGCTGATAAGAATGCACTCCAATGAAAGAAGCGAGATAGAAGAGGTGTTTGCCGGAGACATTGCCGCCACCGTCGGCCTCAAGTCAACCTCCACCGGAGACACTCTCTGCAGCCCTGAACATCCCATTCTTCTGGAAAAAGCTGAATTCCCGGATCCGGTTATCTCAGCCAGAATTGAACCTAAAACAAGAGAGGACAGGGATAAGATGGG
The DNA here is from genome assembly GCA_964501525.1 of uncultured Candidatus Saccharibacteria bacterium. Lineage (GTDB taxonomy): Bacteria > Patescibacteriota > Minisyncoccia > Minisyncoccales > CAYTKG01 > CAYLVJ01. The sequence goes on from CAZCSI010000016.1 coordinate 10,841, forward strand.
AAAAGCCCTGACCCGGCTGGGAAGAGAGGACCCAACCTTGGAGATAAAGCAGAACAAAGAGACAGGCGATACTGTGCTTTCCGGTATGGGCGAACTGCATCTCGAGATTATAGTCGACAGAATGAAAAGAGAGTTCGGAGCCGAGGTCAGAATGGGAAAGCCGCAGGTAGCTTATAAAGAAACTGTTACCGCTACGGCTGAAACCCGCACCCAATATGTTAAGCAGACCGGGGGCCGGGGCCAGTACGCTGATGTGGAGATAAGGGTAGAGCCGGCGCCGAGAGGAGAAGGGTTTGAGTTTTTAAATGAGATTAAGGAAGGTGTTATTCCAAGAGAGTTTATCCCTGCCGTAGAAAAAGGAGTTAAAAAAGCTATGAACAAAGGTGTTGTGGCCGGGTACCCCATGGTTGATATGAAAGTAGCTCTTTTTGACGGCTCGTTTCACGAGGTTGACTCTTCTGACATGTCGTTTGAAATAGCCGGCTCCATGGCGCTTCAGAGAGCGACCAGAGATGCGAGACCGGTTCTTCTTGAGCCCAGCATGAAGT
>CAZCSI010000017.1:0-10797 GCA_964501525.1 uncultured Candidatus Saccharibacteria bacterium
CAAAGTAAAATCCCCAGAAAAACTGGGGATTTTTACTACAAACTGGCGGGGACGACCGGATTTGAACCGGCGATCTCGGCCTTGACAGAGCCGCGCTTTAACCAGCTAAGCTACGTCCCCAACCTAGTGCCAGGAGTGAGAATCGAACTCACGACCACTCGCTTATGAAACGAGCGCTACTACCACTGAGCTATCCTGGCCGTTCATCATTAATCTTCAAATCAAAACTTTTTTTCCGCCTCATCTGCAATTTTAAATATAGCTCCCATCATCTTATGAAACATGTTGCTACTTTTTCTCACGATAACCATAGCGGTGCCGTAATGCTCTTCGAAGTTGTTATAAACTTTTTTATTCTTCGCCTTAATCAAAGTAGTCTTAGTAAACTGCTCTTTAGGAATTCCCGTTAGTTCTGACCAAAAAGTTTCTACCTCAGAGACCCTGTTTTTATGAATCTGATTTATGTGGATATGAAGCGTGAGTTCCTCTTGAGAAACCCCCCATGAAATAGTTAGCCACTTTATGACAAACTTTATTAAAACAGGATCGGAGTTAGAAACTTTAACTCTTCCTCCTTTAGCCCCGTCTCCCCAATACAAACCTAAACCAAAAAGCATTAAATCCCTTTCGGTAAGACCTCCTATCGACTCCCTTCCCTTCTTTTTCAATTGATTAATCTCTTTTAACCGTTTTTCTCTTTGAACCCTCGCCCCCTTCAATCTTCCCCGATAACGCCCTTTCTTCATTCTTTCATCAAGCCGTTTGATTTGTTTAGGTGTAAGCTTGATGTCCCGACACCATATACTTACACTGCTTTTAGAAGCGTTGATCTTATCTGCTATTTCTCTAATACTTTCACCCTTTCTTCGTAATTCTCTCGCCTTATTTTTTTTCTTTGGCTTAGCCATGAACCAAGGATATAAATATTCTCTATCATTGTACCCTCGGTTCTTAAATAAAACAATGTTGCGGGGTCTGGAGTTGCACCAGAACCACCAGGTTATGAGCCTGGTAACCTACTGTTAGTCCACCCCGCGTCAGTTACTTTTATATTCTACAGTATCAATAAGGTTTAGTCAACAGCAACTTTAATTTAAAAAAAGAATCTGCTTAAAAAATAAACGAAGCTGGAAAGCTTCGCCTCCATTTTTTATTAATGGTTGTTTTAGTCTAAAGCGTCCAGCCGATGAAAAGTCTGCTCATAGGTATCAATAGCCCAGCGTGCCTTATCCAATGAAAGCTTGTAGTCAGGGTCGTGGACAATGTCACTGCAAAGCTGGTGAGCCTTTTTTAACTCTTCCTTGTTGGGTAAAACGCTGTCCGGCACCTTGCTCAACCTCTCTTCCACATTCTTTCCGGTATAAGCACATCTTTTCAAAACCTCCTCCAGCATCTCATCCGCCTCTATAACAGCCAGCTTGTTTTCGCTCTCCCATCCTTTTTCCAGCCGCTTCTTAACCGTCTCCCATTTTTTAACGAACTGGGCCGCTTCATAAGCAGTGGTTTGGAAAAACTCGGAAGCTGCTTTCATTTTCCCGATCCTGGCCCACCTTGTTTTATAGCGGGCATAGATAATAACCCCGGCTAAAAAAGCGGAGGCAGCAATAAAGATATACTTAACCAGAACCACTCCGGCCCGAAACGACGGCTCTATGATCTGCCTTGTAATTTTTATAATCTCTTCCATAATAATATCTGTTCTCTCCACCTCTTTCTATTATTATAGCATCAAATGTTTTCCAACTCTTCTCTTAGCAGCTGCCGCGCCTTGTCTCCCTTGGCTTTGCCTCGGGTTGCTTTCATCACCTGACCCATTAAAAAACCAACCGACTCTTTTTTACCTTTTTTAAAATCCGCTACTGCTTCTGCGTTATTTTTAATTACTTCCTGGATCACTGAACGCAGCTCATCGTCATCCGATATTTTTGACCTCTGCCTTTCAATCAACAACTCGACCATCTCCTCCGGTGAGAGCTGGTCTATATCCACCCTTTTGTTAACGATAATTTTGGCGATTTTTAACGCAGAAAGGTTTTCTTTTTCGGCTGCCTTCACCGCTTTTTCAAAATACAAAGCAGTTTCTTTTTTATCGGTCAAAACGCGGGCGTTGTGAGCTCCAACCTTATACTCTTTCTCAAACCTTTCTCTTTTTTCTTGCGGCAGCTCCGGTATCCTCTTCTTCAAAGCTTGCACCTCTTTTTCTGTCCAGCGGATGGGCGGAATGTCCGGCTCCGGAAAATACCGGTAATCGTGCGCCATCTCTTTAAAACGCTGAGAAAAGGTCTTCCCTTGACTGGGGTCAAACCCTCTTGTTTCCTGTTCAGGTGTTTTCCCGGAATTAAGTATTTTCTTTTGCCTCTCTATCTCGTACTCGACAGCATCTCTCACAAATTTAAAGGAGTTGAGGTTTTTAACCTCCACCTTGTAGTCAGAAAGCTCTTTCTCTCCTTTCTTTCTCAAGCTGATGTTAACTTCACAACGCATACTCCCTTTTTCCATATCGCAGTCGGAAACTTCAAGGTAGCGTATTATCTGCTGCAGGTTTTTAAGATATGAAACAGCCTGCTCAGAGGAACGGATCTCCGGCTCGGACACGATCTCAACCAAAGGAACTCCGGAGCGGTTGAAATCCACAAGAGTGAACTTTTGCTGACCCTTTTCCCTGTGAACCAGCTTGCCCGTATCTTCCTCCATGTGGACCCGGTTGACCCTTATTTTTTTCTGCACACCGCCTTTCTCAACAACAACCTCTCCTCCCGAACAAAAAGGCATGTCGTATTGAGAAATCTGGTAGCCCTTGGCCAGGTCCGGATAAAAATAGTGCTTTCTATCAAACTTTGACTGCTCGGCTACGGTCGAGTTCAGGGCCAGACCGATCATCAAACACCATTCTATCGCCCTGCGGTTGGGAACCGGCAAGGCACCCGGAAGGCCCAGACAGACCGGACAGGTGTGAGTGTTGGGTTCAACATTAAAGTGGCTGGCTGAACAGCCGCAAAACATTTTAGAATCCGTAGCCAGCTCTACATGCACCTCCATTCCAATTATTGGTTCATAAGACATTTTCTTTTTTTGTGCAATACCAGGTATTGCACAGATTAAAGGCGGGTTCCGAAAATTAGGTTTTTAAGGGGTTCTGTTGTGCCAGTCAGTAAGCTGTTGATATCTGTGGGCCGCCTCCAGCAACAACCCCTCGCTCCACTGGGGCCCCACAATCTGCATCCCCACCGGAAGCCCTGCTTGAGTAAAACCGCAGGGAACACTTATCCCGGGCAGGCCGGCTAAAGAGCTGGCCTCAACCAATATGTCCTGCATCTCTCCGAACATCGGGTCCTTGTCGGCCGCTCCCAGTTTCAGGGCAGGGGTAGGTGTGGTAGGAGCGATAAGAAGGTCAACTTCTTTAAAAACTCTTTCAAAATCAGAGCAGATTAAACTTCTTACCTTTTGAGCTTTTTTGTAATACTTGTCATAATAGCCGGCAGAAAGAGCATAGGTTCCGAGCATTACTCTTCTTTTAGCCTCGTCTCCGAAAAAAGTACGGTCTCTGCCGTAACGGACCCCGTCGTATCGAGCCAGGTTGGAACTTACCTCCGAGCGCTGAACAACCGTATAAACAGCTACGGAATACTTGGGATCTAAAAGATCAACCTCTTCAACCTGTGCTCCTGCTTTTTCAAGCCGGTCCACTGCCTGTCGTACACTTTTCTCCACCTCTTCATCCAGGCCGTCAAAAAAATAAGTGCGGGGCAGGCCGATAACGAGTTTCTTTAAAGAAACGCTCCCCAGTGAAAAAGAAAAATCTCTTTTAGCAGTCGTGGCATCTTTTTCATCTCTGCCCGATAAAGCCCTGACCACCAGCAAGGCGTCTTCCGCCGTTTTAGTCAAGGGTCCGGGGCAGTCTAAAGAAGAACCCATAGCAATGACTCCGTAACGGCTTACCCGGCCGTAAGTGGGTTTGAACCCGGTGACACCACACCAAGAAGCCGGCTGCCGAATAGAGCCGGCTGTTTCACTCCCTATGGCAAATACGGTCTGATGAGCGGCTACGGAGGCAGCCGAGCCTCCGGAAGAACCGCCCGGCGTCCTGTCCGTATCCCAGGGATTCCTGGTGGTGTAAAAATCGGAGGTCTCTGTAGACGAACCGTGGGCCCAGGCATCCATATTTGTTTTACCTAAAACAACAGCTCCTGCTTTTTTAAGAAGCTTTACAACAGTGGCGTCGTAAACGGGTGTGTAGTTTTCCAAAACCTTTGAAGAGGCAGTTGTTCTCAACCCCTTGGTACAGAAATTGTCCTTGATAGCAGCGGGAACACCTGTTAAGGGCTCTTTTTCCCAGACCTCGGGATTGTTTTTTATAGCCTTGTCAGCTTCCCGTGCCTGCTCCAGAACATAATCCTGAGGCACGGTGACAAAGCTTTTTAATCTGTCCCCTGTTTCTTCTATCTGCTGCAAACAGGCCTCAGCCAGCTCAAGAGAGCTGAATTTTTTATTCTTCAGCCCCTCCAGCGCCTGCTTTATTGTCAGCTGATTCAGCTTCATCCAAAAATAGATTTGACCTTAAAATACCCCTTATATGATTTTTCTGTACCGGAAAGCGCTTGCTTTTGAGAGATGGAGCTTGTTTTTTTATCCGACCTGAAAACATCTTCCAGTCCTGTAACCTGAGAGGTAGGCTCCACCCCTTTTGTGTCCAGCTCCTCTAAAACCTCTATGTACGCCAAAGTCTCACCCAGCTCTTTTCTGAACTTATCCACCTCCTCGCTGCTCAGATTAAGCTGGGCCAAACGGGCAATATGCTTTACTTCTTCCTCAGACAGCATAATAAAGCTTAATATACTTATAATTTATTCAAAACGCTTCAGCTGCTTACAAGCGGTTTGGAAACCCGAGGCCAGCTGTATTATTTAGGAACCTCGAGCTCTTCCGTTTCCACCAGTACTTCGCGGTATTTATCCAGGTTCTCCAAAACAAGACCCGCTCCTCTCACCACCGTGGTCATGGGGTCCTCCACCAAATGAGTGGGAATCTTGGTTTCTCTCTGAACCAGCTCCGGCAGGCCTCTGAGCAGGCTGCCTCCTCCGCAAAAATGAATACCGTTTTTCATCACATCTGCCAGCACCTCCGGCGGAGTTTCTTCAATAGTGTCCTTGATAGCCTGCACCACCTGATCAATGTTCTTCTCAAGGGCCAGATAAGCTTCTTTATTGGAAATCATTATCTCTTCCGGAAGGCCGCTCACCAGGTTTCTTCCTCTGACCGCAATCTCCTGTTTTTCTTCGGGCACAAACGCACACCCGACCTCAATCTTGACTTTTTCCGCCATCCGCGGACCGATAAGAAGATTGAATTCTTTTTGCACCCAGTGAACAATTTCCTGATTGAATTTGTCCCCTGCCATACGAAGCCCTTTGGAAACTACTATCCCGCCCAGAGAAATAACTGCGATCTCGGTCATACCTCCTCCGATGTCTACAATAAACCGGCCCTCAGGCTGACTCACATCCAGCTTGGCTCCAATAGCATCCGCCATGGGCTGCTGGATGAGAAACACTTCTCTGGCGCCTGCTTTTTTAGAAACGTCCCGTACCGCTTTTTTCTCCACCTCGGTTACTCCACAGGGGATGCTCACTACAAGGCGGGGCCGGGTGTGAATAATGCTTTTTTCACTATACACCCTTTGAATGAAATAGCGGATCATCTGCTCCGTCACCTCAAAATCGGAGATGACGCCGGACACAAGAGGCCTGGTAGCTACAATATGAGAAGGAGTTTTGCCCACCATTTCCCGGGCCTCCTCTCCTATAGCCAGCACCTGGCCTGTTTTCTTATTGACCGCCACTACTGAAGGTTCAAAAACAACAATACCCTCTCCTTTTACATAAACCAGAGAGTGGGCGGTGCCCAGGTCAATAGCCATATCCTTGGAGATATAGGAGAAGAAACGTTCTTTGATTTTGCTTAAGTTTTTTAAATTATCAATCATAACGAAATTTTATACCCCATTTTATAAGCTTATAACAGCCCCTTGATATCTCTGATGGTCACCAGGAACATCAAAAAGATGAGAAGCACAAAAAATACCGTATTAATCTTTTGTTCCGTTTCTTCATTAAAGGGCTTCTTCCACACTTTTTCAATACCAAGGAGTAAAATCCTGGCTCCGTCGGTGATGGGCAGAACGGGTAAAGCGTTCAGAATAGCGAGGTTAAGAGAGATCAAAGCCATGGTGCGTAAAAAATAAACCGTTCCCAAGCGCCCCATTTGAACAAAAACGCCTGTGATTCCCACCGGCCCCATAATCTGAACCCGCGACTCCACCTCGGTAAACAAGCTGGCGATCGCACGAGCCAGCTCTTTAACGCTGAGCAGAGTAAGGTCTATTGTCTCCCGGGCCCCCATCTTAACGGCCTCCAGCAGACCCCAGTTTTTAACAACAACCCTTGCCAGCGCTATACCCAAAGGACCTTCTTTCTCAGAAACCGTAACCCGCGGAACCGCTCTCAAGGAAACCGCTTCCTTGTTCCTCCGGACAACGATCTCAATCTCCTGCCCCCTATTCTGGTCGGTAATCTCCTGCACTTCCTGAACTTTTTCAATCCCTGTAAGATAAGAATCTTTGGATTTGATTTGAGTTATTACGTCTCCCATCTGAAGCCCCGCCTCTTCGGCCGGGGAGTCCGGGGCGACCATTAGAATCTGAACCATAGCGGCATCCGTTTTAAAACTGTCTTCCACCTGCACGGGCGCGCCCATATAAAACACTGTGCTGAAGAGGATAAAGGTAAAAATCCAAAAAGAAATAACGCCCGCCGCCAAAACCCAAAATCTTTTCCAGCCCGACCTCTTGTTTAAATCATGAGGCGGAATATCAACAAAAGCGCCGAAAGGAAGAGCGTTAAGAGAATAAACCGTTTCGCCTATCTTTCGGCTTACAAGCCGGGGGGGGTAGCCTATACCAAACTCGTCTACCCTGATGCCAAAAGCTTTGGCTGCCGCGAAGTGGCTTGCTTCATGAAGCGCTAAAAGAAAGATAAGGCTTAAGATGGCGGTTAAAAGTATGGGCATAATAATATAATTTCCAGTTTAGGAATTAAGATCTGATTAATTTTTCTTTTTTCTTTTTCATCTCCTCAATTTTTTCAAGATACTCCTCAAACTTTTTCTGCAGTTTATCAAAACCGCGGTACTTGTCATCCTCCCCCATTTCTCCTTTGGAAAACTCTTTTTCAATCTTTTTCTTGCTGCTGTTGCGCACATCGCGCATTCTCTGCCTTGCTTCCTCGGTTTGCCCCGAAATAATTTTGATATACTTTTCCCTTCTCTCTTCAGTCAAGGAGGGAAAAGGTATTCTGATCACATCTTCTCCCGTAATGGGGGTGAGGTCAAGAGAGGAGTTGTAAATAGCTTTTTCAATAGACTCCAGGTAAGAAGGGTCCCAAGGCTTGATCATAATTTCTTTTTCCTGGCCCAGACTGATCATACCCAAACTCTTCAGCGGCACCTTTTTCCCAAAACAATCAACTTTGAGGTCTTCGATCAACTCTGTGGAAGGCCGATGAGTACGAATCTTAGCCAGTTCTTGCCCCAAGTCGGATAAGATATTTTTAAGCTTCGGCTCCGTTTCTTCAATTATTTCTTTAAAACCCATTTTAGTTTAATTTGATCATTAAGTTTTGTAAAAGAATCTTTTTGTTAACATTGCTTGTTTTTAAAAGATAAAAGGCGCGCTGAAGCTCGTCAAGAATCTTTACTGCCGGCTCAACCTCGGCCTGACTCTTTAGCGCCTTCAAAAGGTTGTTTCTGAAAAAATACATCCAACTTAACAGCAGCGGCTCCACCTCTCCTTTAGATAGGGATTTAGCTTTTTCAAAACGAGAACCAAGGTCGGAATCCAGTATCTGTTTCAGCTCCTCTCTTCTTTTTTCTTCTTCTTCTATTAAAGCAGAGTTTTTTATAAGCTCCAGGGCTTTTCCGGGCCGGCCTTGGGCCAGCTCCATAATTCTTTTCTTCTCTTTCTCCCCCGCGCCTTCTTTTTGTAAAAAAAGTTCCATCTCTTTTCTGCTCAGGGGCAGGAAACGAAGATGCTGGACCCGGGAAAGAATTGTATCCAGTAAAAGATAGGGTCGGCTGGTAACAAGAAAGATAAGGGTGGTTCCAGCCGGCTCTTCCAGACTTTTGAGAAGAGAGTTCTGAGCGTAGCGGTTAAGAAGATGCGCTTGATCAATAATAACCGTTTTGTACTGAGAAAAAGAAGGTTTGAGCGAAAGGTGACGTAAAAGCTTTTCAACCTGCTCCACCTTAATATCAGCTCCTTCCTGATGTTCGACAAGAAGAAAATCGGGATGGGTGTTTTTCTCAATCATCCGGCAGGAAAAACAGCTCCCGCAGGGTTTTCCTTTGCCGGAATCCCGCTCCTGGCAGTGAACAAACTTAACAAACTTGAACGCCAAACTTTTTTTACCGATCTGTTCTTCTCCAGCCAGAAGATAGGCATGGGAAAGAGACCCCTTTTCATAAGCGGTTTTCAAAAAATCCCATTGTCTCTTGTGGCCTACAATCATCGTTTACTCATAAGGGTCTTTTTATAAACGTCAAGGTTTTCAAGCACCACCCCCGTGCCCTTAGCCACACACAACACCGGTTCATCCGCCTTGAAGCAGGGAACCCCGGTTTCTTGCGCAATAAGAACGTCCAGATTGCGCAGTTTTGAGCATCCTCCGGCTAAAACCATACCCTTGTCCATAATGTCAGCCGACAACTCGGGAGGCGTTTTGCGGAGTACGATCTTTATAGCCTGCACCATCTCTTTCAAGGGTTCGGTTACCGCCTCCGCAACCCGGTTGGAAGAAACCTCTATTACTCGAGGCAGGCCGGAAACCATATCTCTGCCCCGCACCTCCAGGGTTCTTTCGTCTTTTTCCGCAATCGCAGAGCCTATCTTCATCTTTATTTCTTCAGCCGTCTGAGTGCCTACAGCCAGATTATACCTGTCTTTTACGTAATCGGAGATAGCTTCGTCCAGCCGGTCCCCGGCTACGCGGATGGAATGGGAGGTGACAATCCCTCCCAGAGAGATCACCGCTATCCCTGCCGTCCCGCCTCCGATATCGATTACCAGGTGGCCGGAACAAGAATTGATGGGAATCCCTGCCCCAATAGCGGCGAGCAGCGGTTCTTTGGCCAGAAAAACATTTTTAGCGCCGGCCGCCCGGCCTGCTTCTATAACCGCTCTTCTCTCAGTGGAGGTGATGCCGGCCGGAACACCCACCAAGATGTCGGGTTTGAAAAAACTTAAAGCCCCGGAAGCTTTATCGATAAAGTATTTAAGCATCGCTTGAGTTACCCGGTAATCAGCAATAACCCCGTCCCTCATCGGCCGGTAGACCTGAATGGTGTCCGGGGTTCTCCCAATCATGTCCTTAGCCTCCTGACCCACTGCCAGGATTCTGTTTTCACTTAAAGTAACCGCAACCACAGAGGGCTCCCTAAGAACAATCCCTTTTTTGTATAAAAAAACGATAGAGTTGCTCGTACCCAAATCAATTCCTATTTTTTTAGTGAACATAACAAATTATAAGTGTATTTTTCTGATAGATCTCTAAACTTAATTTTCAGTTTTTAAGCTCCGGTTTTAACTTTTATTTTTTTCCACCCGCCTTATATCCGCCCCCAGAGCCTTTAATTTCTCGTCAAAACTTTCATAACCCCGGTCTATTTGATAGACGTTGTTTATTCTGGTTTTCCCTTCGGCCATTAAGGCCGCTACCACCAAAGAGGCTCCGGCCCTGATATCCCAGCTTGAAATCTCAATCCCTGACAAGGGCGTGGGACCGAAAACAAGGGCGCGATGCGGATCAACAACCTCTATGTCAGCCCCCATTTTGCGCAGCTCCTGTACGTAGTTCAGTCTGTTTTCATAAAGAGGGTCGTGCACCAAGCTTTTACCTTGAGCCTGAGTTAAAAGAGGCACCGCAATGGGCAGAATGTCCGTTGGAAACCCGGGCCAGGGCAGAGCTTGAATCTCAAGCGGCTTCAACTGCGATGCACAGCTAACTGTTAATCGGTCCCCGTTGCTTTTAAAGGGCACCCCCATCTTCTTCATTTTGCCTAAAAAGAAATCCAAATCATCAACAATAAGTTTTTCCAAGACCATCTCTCCCCTGGTAGCTGCACCTATTAAGAAAAAAGTGGCTGCCTCCACATGGTCTGGGGCTACATCTATCTCTACTCCCGAAAGCTCTGTTCTGCCTTTGACAGTCAAATGGTGGCTGTCTTCACCCTGTACTTCGGCCCCCATCTTGGAAACCATAGCGCATAAACGTCTTACGTGCGGCTCTGCTGCTGCTGTTTTTATCTCTGTTTTCCCCTCTGTACCGGCTGCAGCCATCACCATAACCTCTGTAGCCGTAACACTAAACTCTCTTAAGACAACCTTGTTGGAATGAAGAGAAGAATCAAACTGATACCGGCCCCGGTTCTTTTCTACCTTGAGCCCCATCTCTTTCAAGGCCTCGAGATGAGTCGTTATCGGCCGCAACCCTATACTGTCTCCGCCGGGAGGACTGAACTCAAAGTTTTTAAAACGAGCCGCCAAAGCGCCGATTAGAAGAACGGAGACTCTGCTTTTACCTACAAGGGACAAGTCTATCTTTTCCGGCCTCACTCTTTCTCCGGCCTTAATCCTCACCTTGTGCTGCTCCACCCACTCTACCTCCACCCCCATGCTTTTCAAAATGGTGAGAAGGTTAAAAACATCCTCTACCAGAGGAAGGTTGCCTATCAGACATTCTTTCTTTG
>CAZCSI010000018.1:0-10710 GCA_964501525.1 uncultured Candidatus Saccharibacteria bacterium
ACCTGCCTCGCGCCTGAAACAAGAGGAAAAACCGGCATAATTCATCGGCAGCTCATTTTGTTTGAGAATCTCATCCATATGAAGAGCTGTCAACGGCAGCTCTGCCGTAGCGCTCAGCCACAGATCCTCTCCCTCTATCTTATAAATATCGGGCTCCTCTCTTTGAGGAATATATCCGGTGCCCCGAGCGACCCTGCCCCGCACCAGTTCCGGAGTAATGACGGGTGAAAAACCCCTTTGTTTTAAAAGGTCAAGGGCAAATCTTATCAGCCCCAGCTCTAAAAGGACTCCTTCGTTTTTAAGAAAATAAAAACCGGAGCCTGAGATCTCAGCCGCTTTTTCAATATCTATAATCTCCAGCTCTTGTCCAAGCTGCTCGTGGTCTTTAACCTCCCATTTCCGCTCAGCCTGTACTCCCCAGTTTTTGATTTCAACGTTATCTTTCTCACCCTCACCGTCCGGAACCTCGGGGTGCAGCAGGTTGGGAACAGACAAAAGAAGTTCATTCAGTTCTTTTTCAACCTCTTCGAGGTCAGGCTCAACCTGACTGAGCTTTTCTTTGATCTTTTTGCTTCTGGCGATCACCTTTGGGTCAGGCCTGCCTTTAACTGCCGACAGCTCATTTTTAAGAGCCCTCAGCTCTTCCACTTGAGGCAGCAGCTCCCGCCTTTGCTCGTCAAGTTCCAGGATTCGATTTACATCAACCTCCATTCCGCGCCTGCGCACTGATTCTTTAACTTTTTCCGGCTCCTCTCTTATAAGTTTTATATCCAACATTTTTAGTTCCTAATTTAAAACTTACGGTTTATTTCGGTTTCATAAACGGAAAAAAGATAACATCTCTTATCGAGTGTTGATTTGTCAGTATAGCTGTCAAGCGGTCGATTCCCATTCCCCAGCCGGCCGTAGGAGGCATCCCATACTCTAAAGCTTCAATGTATTCTTCGTCTAAAACCTCATGCTCCTCAAGCCCTTTTTTAGCCAGCCCTTCTTGTTCCAGCCAGCGCTCTTTTTGATCCAGAGGGTCATTAAGCTCGCTGTAAGCCTTTATAAGCTCATACCCGTAAACAAGAAGCTGAAAGCTTTCTATTTTAGAAGGATCTTTTTCTTTCCTTTTAGCCAGGGGCATAAGTTGGGCAGGATGGTCTACAAGAAACATGGGTTGAATCAAGTGAGGCCGGACATACTCTTTATACAAGCTGTCCAGAATCGGACCATACCCTACTTTGTCTCCCGGGTCCCAACCAAGCCGCTTGTCAACAATCTCCTGCTTTATCTTTTTCTCCGTATCCGCCTTATCTATATCAATGTCCGTGTACTCCAAAACAACCGCCCTGTAGTTCTGCCTCGGCCAAGGCGGGGTAAAATCAAGTACTGTGTCTTCATACTTCACCTTCAGCCCTCCGCAAACCTTCTTGATTACAGAACAGAGCATCTTTTCTGTAAACTCCATCAACTTTCCATAGTCCGCATAAGCCCAGTAAAACTCTATCTGAGTGAACTCCGGGTTATGCTGCCGGTCGATTCCTTCATTCCTAAAATCCTTGGACACTTCATAAACTTTTTCCAGACCGCCCACAATAAGCCGCTTTAAATATAGTTCATCCGAGATCCGCAGGTACATATTCAGGTCCAAGGAGTCCAGATGGGTGATGAATGGTTTAGCAGAAGCGCCCCCGTATATGGGTTGAAGAACCGGAGTCTCCACCTCCATAAATCCGTTTTGGTCCAGAAACTCCCGCAGTAAACGCAGGATTTCCGTTCTTTTTTTAAAAATCTCTCTCACCTCCGGGTTCATTATCAAATCAAGATATCTATGCCTGTAGCGCTTTTCCTTGTCTTCCAAGCCGTGCCATTTTTCAGGTAGAGGCCGGAGAGCTTTAGCTAAAATCCGATAGCTGTCAACCTGGATGGTCTTTTCCCCGGTTTTAGTAGTCATCAGCACCCCTTTGAACTCAATAAAATCCCCCACATCAAAATTAGACAGAAAAAAATCATATCTTTTCTTGCCAACCTCATCCTGCCTCAGCATAGCTTGAATCCGGCCGTCGTCTTCCTGTGCCGAACCACCGGAAGCGCCGGAAAAAGGCTCTTCAACCTCTACAAAGGTTACTCCACCGTGTTCTCTCAAAAGACGGATCCTGCCGCACAAAACTACTGTTTCCCTGCTCTTGGACAGCTCTTCAAAGCGGCCAAGCGCCTCTCTTATCAGGTGCGTTCTGTTGGTGCGGGCCGGATAAGGATTGATACCTTTTTTTTCAAATCTGGCTTTTTTCTTAAGCCGCTCCTTCCTAATTTTATCTATAGCAGCCATGTTTTTATATTATATCGTAAATAACCTCATCTCACAATTAAATATTGGGGGCCGTCAAGCTGTCTTGACGGCCCCCCTGCCTTAAGTGGTGTGCTCGGATTTGAAGGTACGAGGCCATCCCCCCTTCTTTTTCGAAGCACTTTCCTTTTCCCTGCTCTCCTTCTGCTTTTGTTTGGCCTCCGGCTCCGACCTCTTTCCCTTATCCATCGCTCACCTCCTTGAGCTTTTTGAACCTAAAGAACTTAGCCGTTCCAAAGAGTTTTAAACAAAAAACCTCTTTGGAGAAAGAAGTTGGTTTCTATTCTATCAACTAAACCAGCCCCTTTCTCATCAGAGGTTCTTTTTGTATTTTTTATTTAGCCTGCTTTCTAATTCTATTTTTCGCATTGAAAACAACATATCAAACCTCTTAAGTTTTGTCAACCGGTTTAAACTTACCATCGGAAGTGAAACTCGTCTTCTTTATCGCCTTCGTACTGGCACCTGGTTTCTTCACACAGAACAGGAACTTTCAAAATCATCTTTACCACACTCCGAAAATACCCTTCAAAAACCTTGCAGTAAAGGGGGTGGGCAAAAAAATCTTCAATCCTCACCACTATTTCCCTGCCCTGCCTGTCGTATTTCGTTACTTTCAAGTTTCCTTTGGTATAACTCTGCCTCCACATCTCCGGCGCTTTTTCAATTACCTTGTCAACAGAAACAAAATACTTCATAAAAAAGCGCAGAACCAATGAACTCTTGGAAAGAAAAGCGCCCAACTCAATCATCTCTTCTTCAGAAAAAAACATTCTCTTCATCAACACAAGGTTCACCGTATCCAGTTTCAGGGGATAAAACCCCAAGGTCTTCAATTCACTGTAGTCAATGGGAAACCCCACGCTTTTCATTTCGTTCTCAAGCTCTACAACCGCTTCTTTACCCAGCCTCCGCTCTACAAACTCTCCGTCGCCCTTTAAAGAAGCTCCTCTCAACTCTCCTTTGATCTTGCTCAAAGCCTCCAGCTCTTCTTTTAAAATATACTTACTCATTTTGCTTGTAGTCCTTAAAAAAGTTATTTATGGAGCGGTCATAGGTTTTTTCCGCCTCCTCGGAAAAAAAGCAGGCAGGCACCTCTTCCTTGGAAAGATGATACTCCAAGCACTCACAACATATTCCCTTACGGGGACAGTCGGACCAGGTGCAAGGACATTTTTTTAAGTTTCCCTGTTTTTTACACTCCATTATTAAACCGTTCATTAGTTTTAATTATCATCATCCCCTACTTCCCTACTTCTTTCACCGCCGAAATCTCTTTCTTTTATTGTCCCGGTTTTTTATCTTTTAACAAGACTTTTTAAAACCTCTATATTGTCCTTGTCCGAAACCCCTTCCTGACTTTTAAACCCCGGGGTTTCTAAAATAAAAGGCAGGTCTCGGGTTCGTTTATCGTTAAGTAAAAAAGTAAAAGGTTTAAGGCCCAACTCCCCTTCCCCTATGTTTTGATGCTTATCGTTGCCCGAATCCAGTAAAGTTTTTGAATCGTTGGCGTGAATCAATACGGTTTTCTCCATCCCCACTTCTCTTTCCAGCTCGTCCATCATCTTGTTGAACATATCCTTTCTTCTCAAATCATAGCCTGCTTCATAAATGTGAGCCGTATCAAGACAAAATCTTAATTCATCGGAGTCAGTTTTTTCAAAAATCCTGCCCAGCCAGGACAGCCGGCTTTGAGCCGTATTTTCCACAATAAGATAGGTTCCGGGAGCGGAGCCTACTAAAACCTCTTTGATGTTTTTGACCAGCAGACTGAACTCTTCTCCCTGAGGATGAAAAATCACTCCGTACGCTCCAATCCTTTTTGCAATTTTCAAGTCATCTATTAAAGAGCGGACCGATTGGTGTTGGATCTTTTTATCTTTATTACCCAGGCTTATCAGGTACTTGGCATGGATAAAGACAGGAGACACTCCTTTTTCAGCACACATCTTTTTAAACTTAATCTCGTCCTCCGCACTGATTTCAGGTCTTTGCCAGCTGCGAGGAGAACCGGTAAATATCTGAATAGTATCTCCCCCCATAGAGGTTATCCTTGACACCGCCTTCCATATACCTCCGGAGATAGAGACGTGTGCACCTACTTTAGGCATCATCTATTTTTAAGTTTGCGTAAACTCCAGGTAAAAACCTTAACCGAGACAAAAGCTAAAGCCGTAAAACTACCCAGCCAGAGAAGAATAACGGGGAGAGCAAATACAAAGCTTATTACAGAGTTTACATAATTGCTCAAGCCGGAAAGCATTCCCTTAAACGATTTTTTAGCCGTATAAAGCGGTCTCCAACGAATACCGAACACCTCTATCTCCGCTTCCGAGGTTAAGGAAACCTGGATGCTTGACATCTCCACCTCTTCTGAAAGGTATTTAAGACGGCCCTCAATTCTTTCGATCTGACTCCGCACGCTGGACAAACGAGCGGTAATTTTCAGTATTTCTTCAACACTGTCAGTTTTCGCCATCAATTCCAGATACTGAGTTTCTTCGGCCTTGAGGTTATTGACCCGAGCCTCAAGGTCAACAAACTCTTCGGTCACATCCCGAGTGCTTTCTTGTTCGTCCTCGACCTTAACGGCCAGACTTTTTATCTCTTTCATCGCCTGATCAAACCTGTCTGCGGGAACCTTAATGGTGATCTTACCCGATTTAACCCCTTCCGAAGCTTCGTAAATACGAGAAGAAGACACGTACCCTTCCAGGCTGCCGGCGATGTTCTTGATCTCCCCTGCAGTGTCTTCTGCTTTTTTAACCAAAAGAGACAAAGACCCGTTTTTCACCACCTTTCTCTCGGTCAGCCCACCTTCTTCAATTACTTGCTCCTCACTAATCCCGGGTTTCTCATCCACGCTTCCGTAACTGGGTGCAAGAACTCCTATTTCAGAAGATGGAGCGGTCTGGTCAACACCTATTCTCGTTCCGTATCCTTCGGAACGAAGCTGAGAATAGAACACTAAAGCTGCAAGAAAAAGACCGATGATAGATATCAAACCCAAACCCGCTAAAATATAAACAATATTTTTAGTTTTTTGATAATTAAGCCCCATACAATAATTATTAAGTGATTGATTAATTTAAGCTGTCTTTTTATTTATCCCTGCCCCCCCATAATCCTAATAATCTTACTGCTGGTCTTACCGCCCTTGACTATCCTCACCTTGTTTTTTCCGACCTGAAAATAGGAGGAAAAAATGCGGCAAACCGCTTTGTTGGCTTTATTTTCACGAGCTTCTTGTTTAACGTGAACATCAAATTCATCCTTTTTCTTTTTTACAATTTTCGACTCAGCTGCCCCCGGAAAAACTTTTACTTTGATAAGCATTTATTTTAAGTGTTTAACAGACAGCACTCCGGTTTATTTTATTTTTTAAAAATCTGCAGCTTCTAAAAAGTAAAGAGCTGTTACCAGCACCGTGCCGTTTTCTTCAACGCCCTCCAGCTTCACCCTTAATCCGCTTAAACGTTCTGAGTCCTGTTCAAGCACCAAAGAGCAATCAATCTCTTCTTCCGTAAAACAACGGCTTCCTGGCTCAAAAACAACTTCTTTGCTCAAGCCGGGGGCGCCGGGTTGTTCATAAACAAGATAAAGAACCTCTTCTTTAAGTCCGGGGTTGTTCATAGTAAGAACTCCCTGCTCCTCAAAGCTTATCGCGGATCTTCTTTGAGCTCTTTTTTCAGAAACAAAAACAGCTCCGGAACTTAAGTCGTCGGAGCCTGGAAAACCCTGGGTTGAAGAATAAACAACGGCTCCGCCGGCTAAAACAGCTGTTAAAAAAACTATCAATATGTAGGTGTAATTGGTTTCCATGGTTAAATTATTCTTGTTTGATTATTGTTTCAATTGTTTTTTAATTACCAGCTGAGAGAGAATTTATGAAAAGAGCTGCCTTGAAAAGGACACTCTGTTTCCCGGCATTTAACTTTTTCCCTAATAGCCATACTTAAAACACTGGCAAAATAACCTTCCAAAACACGGCAGTGAAGCGGATGCAGCTTGAACCCCTTAAGAATAACGGTTCCTTTCCTTTTTTCGGTATTAACTTCGGGTACGGAGATGTTGCCTTTCGTATAATATTTACTCCACATTTTAGGTGCTTTCTCAGCCAGCTTTTCCGCAGAAACAAAATACTTCATAAAAATCCTCATAATTATGGAGTTCTTGGCTTGATAAGCCCCCATTTTACGTATTTCCTCTTCTTCGAACCCAAGAATCTTATTAACAGCTATCAGCCCTAAAGCTTCAAGACCGACCGGATAAAAACCAAGGTTAGCTATCTTCTCCAGCTGGAACTCGTAACCTAAGGACCTGATTTGTTTTTCTATCTCTTCCACCGCTTCCCTGCCTGCTTTTTTCTCTACATACGAAAAATCGTCCTTGATCCCAAGACCTCTTACCTCGCCCTCGATTGACATTAGCTTTTCCGCTGTTTTTTTGGAAATAAAAGCAGGCATTTCTTTTTTAATCTTACCCTAAAAAATAATCTTAACAAAATATTGAAGGTAAATCCGGAGAATAAAGCCGGAGCCTTAGTCGGCCCCGT
The DNA here is from genome assembly GCA_964501525.1 of uncultured Candidatus Saccharibacteria bacterium. Classification (GTDB taxonomy): domain Bacteria; phylum Patescibacteriota; class Minisyncoccia; order Minisyncoccales; family CAYTKG01; genus CAYLVJ01. Next base: position 6,888 of record CAZCSI010000018.1, read on the forward strand.
CCGAGTCGGGACCGAAATACCATTCTAAAATCTCCCGGGCTGCATCCAAGGCGGCTCCCTGCTCCTTCGGCACATTCTCCACCATCACCGTTAAAACTATCTCCGGGTCTTCATAAGGTGCGAAAACGGTTACCCAGTTGTTGTAGACCTCCTCCCTGCTTGTCTGAGCCGTACCGCTTTTAGAGGCAGAAGTAACAGGAAGACTACTAAGACGAATACCTGTACCGTAAGTTACAGCCTCCCTCATACCCTCCCTTACCACTTGAATATGGTTGGGATCAATAAAATTTTCCCTTATAACCTCCGGGGGTATCTCCTCGACAACCCCTTTATTCTCGTCAACTATTTCTTTTACCAGCCGGGGACTGAGAACCTTTCCGCCATTGGCCAAAGCCACAAAAGAAGAGGTAACTTGAATAGGTGTTACGGATAAGTACCCCTGCCCGATGGAAAGATTGTAAGTGTCGCCCGGCATCCAAACCTGATTGCTCGCTTCTTCAAAAGAATCTTTCTTCCAGGAAGGATCAGGGATCAACCCTTCTCTTTCAGCAGGGATGTCAATACCTGTTTTTGAACCCCATCCGAAAAGATTAAGATATTCTTTTATCTTTTCCGCCCCCAACCCGTCAATGGCTCCATGCCCTCCTCCCACCGTATAGAAATAAACGTTACAAGACTCGGCAATAGCCCTTCTAATACTGATTGGGCCGTGCACTGTCCAGTCGTGAAAGTAAAAAGGCTGCTCGGGGAACCAGGGATTTTCTATTTTAATCCTGCCTTCGCATCCAATAATGTCTCCCGGACCAATAACGCCTTCTTCCAAAGCAGCACTCGCGATCAAAGTTTTGATAATTGAGCCGGTGGCGTAAGTGCCGGACACCGCTCTGTTCCAAAAAGGATAATGAGGAGACTCCAGGGTTTTTTCCCAATCCCCAGAACTCATCTTTTGAAGAAAAATATTGTTGTCAAAGCTGGGTAAAGAAACAAGAGACAACACACCCCCTGTTTGAGGGTCCATAGCAACTACGGCGCCCCCCTCAGCCCCGAACCTATTTATAACAGACTGCAAGGAATCCGTAGACTTTTTCTGCAAACCGCCGTCTATCCAGAGAACCAAACTGTTGCCCGGTTCTGCATCAGAAACCTTGCGGCGGGACAACTCTTCAGAAAGAACATTTTTTTGGACCACAACTTTTTCCTTTTGCCCGCGCAACACCTGTTCGTACTCTTTTTCCAGGCCGGCGTAACCGGCGAAGTCAAGAGGAGAATAATCAGAAAATAAATCACTGTCTTCAGCCCTGGCTAAATAACCGATAACGTGGGAAAAATAAGGACCGGACACGTAATTGCGCACAATGTTTTCCTTAAGGTAAAAACCTGGTATCGTCTTTGTGCTGGAGCGGAAAAGAACAACCTCTTCGTGTGAAAGACTCTGCTTGATTAAAACCTGGTCCGAATCCGCCTCCTCAATCTTGAACTGAAGCTTCTCCAGGCTCATTTCGGAACCAAGAAGTTGTGCTGCCCTTTCAAGCGTCTTGTCCAGCTCTCCTTTTTCCGCCGGTAAATCTTTTTTGTAGCAGACGAGCTCAAAAGAAGTGTCGTTAAAAACAAGCTGCTCAAGATTTTGGTCGTAAATAACACCCCGGTCGGTAGGTCCGTAATATACTCTTTCGTAATTATCTTTGGCCAGCTCCAAAAACTCTTTGCCTTTTACTATCTGGAACCAAAAACTTCTACCTGCCAGTAAAAGCAAAAGGGCCGCAAACATCAGGGAGAAGATGTAGAACATACGAGGGCAAAGCGGAACCTCAAACTTTTTTCGGCCGAAGAATTTCTTCCGCTGAGCCAGCGAATCAAGAAGAATCTCTTGAGGGAATATTTCCCTGGACTCACGCTCTATCCTGCTATTTTTAATTTTTTTTGATTTCCGTAATCCGAACATAAAAAAAGTAAAAAATAAGAGAGCAAAATAAGGTCAAAAACGAACTGACAATATTGCTGGTTGTTATCAATCTTATTTGGTTTCTTTCCAGAAAAAGAATTATGTGACGCATCTGATGGTAAAAAAGTAAGGAAATAAAAGAAATCAAAATAAAGTTTATTATGTTTTTCCTTCGAATTAGGCCCGAACTAAACCTAAAAAAAGACACTGTGGCCGTAACTGCACCCAAAAAAACAGGCCATGGAAAAGCACTGAAAAGAGAAAGGAAAAAAGCAGCTCCGGCTGCCTTGAACAACTCCACTAAATAACTTTCTTCCTTAAAATAAATATCTGTTAACACGAAAGACAGTAAAAGAGTTGGCAGCTGGCCCTGAAAAGAAAACTGAGACAAAAAACTATTCTGGAGCACGGTTAAGACTCCGCAGACAAGTATAAAGAACACAAACCCGACAACCGCTTTTTGAGTACTGTCTTTCATAATTTATCAATAATCGGTTATTACAAAAACGAACTCCAGCTTTTTAAGGGGCGCGGCGGGTTTTAGCTTCGCCTCCTGATAGGGTTTAACATCAGAAACAACAATCTTGTCCACCTCGCCTACTAAGATTCCTGCGGGCGCTTCTTGACTTAAACCGGCAGTGAACACTAAATCTCCCTCTTCAACCTCCTTTCCTGTCGGAATCAGTGTCAATAAAAAAGAAAGGGCTCCCTCGCCTTTCACCTCAGCTGTTATTTCACTCTCTCCGAAATAAACGGGCATCGTTTCTTCGGCCTTTGTTATCAGCTTCACTCTGGAAAAATTGTCAAGCACCTCTTCTACCTCGCCCACCAAACTCTTCCTATCGTCTACCACAATCATCCCCGGTTCCAGGCCGGCGCCTCTTCCCTTGTTTATAAATATCAGGTCTTCGGAGAAGTTCCGGAAAATCACTCTGCTAAAAGTAAATTGAAAATCCTTTCTGTCTCCAATCTCCAATGCTTCTCTTAAAAAATCGTTTTCACTGCGCAAAATCAAAAGGGAGGCAACCTCTGATTTCAGGTCTCTATTCTCTTGTTTTAACCTTCGGTTTTCTTTTTCGATCTCTTGAAAGCGGGTTAAAAAACTTACAATGGAAGAGCTCTGAATCCCTGCTCGAGAAAGAAAAAAAGAGGGGCGTTCAATCAAACTGAAAAAAACATCCCTCGCCTGCTTCTCGAAAAACAAAAGGGCGGTAAACACTAAAAAAAGGAAGAATAAGGCTAAAACTTCTCTACTCATTCGTTAATTATATTACAAATTGTTCTATAAACAAAAACCCCCAAGCAGGGGGTTGGAGAGTTAAGTACAGATATGGGGGCGACCTACGTTCGCGGACAAGCCCTCAAAGAGGGTGCACCACTATCATCGGCCTTGGCGTATTTCACTTCTGAGTTCGGAATGGGATCAGGTGGAACAACACCAGCATAGCCCCCATACCTGTACTCAAAACTCAAAGATAAGCTTCCCAAGCTGAGAGACAGAGGTCTCCCGGACCTGATTATGAATATTAGTAGCGCTCGGCTTAACACGTTGCCGTGCTTGCACCTGCGCCCTATCAAGGTTGTCATCTACAACCATTCTTAGTCTTAACGACAGAGTCCTAATCTCAGGGTGGGCTTCGTGCTTAGATGCTTTCAGCTCTTATCCCTTCCCAACTTAGCTACCCAGCTATGCCCTTGGCAGGACAACTGGTACACCAGAGGTTAGTCCCTCCTGATCCTCTCGTACTGAGGAGAGATCCCTTCAAGACTCAACGCCTGCGGCAGATAAGGACCAACCTGTCTCGCGACGGTCTGAACCCAGCTCACGTACCACTTTAATTGGCGAACAGCCAAACCCTTGGGAGCTTCTTCACCCCCAGG
>CAZCSI010000019.1:0-9508 GCA_964501525.1 uncultured Candidatus Saccharibacteria bacterium
CTAATCGTCCGACAAGATACATTTCGGCGCAGAAGACCATCACTGCGCCTGTCAACGCTCCGCCTGTGTCTGCGGTCACGTATCCCAGCCACCCTCCTGCAATGATGGCGGCTGCGATCGTGAACCAAAACAGGACCCTTAGAATCTTCATTCTAAAGGTTATGACGGACCATGTCAGGCCGGCCAACCCGACCAGAGCCAGAGGAATCCATATCCGGCTTGGGATATGAACTGCAATGGATTCTGCCGGTGCAGGCTCGGGTAAAACCCCGAGCAGAGCCAGCCCGGCTGTAGCACAGGTAACAGCAACTATCAGAACTATTGGGTGCAGTTTTCTCATTACAACCTCCTTGGATGTAGGAGCCCTGCAGGTTGCTGCAGGGCTATAAGAACGGAAGAGGCGGTGGCCTCTTTTACTCGAGATAGAGGATGAGGGTGCCTTCCTCTTCCTCTTCCTGAGAGATTACGTACCCTTGTCCCTTGGCCCACTCACGGGCCAGGTCCTCGTTCGATACTTCGTCATCAGAGAGCTTCCACCCAATGATGACAGCGGTGAGAACGAGTATCGCGATAAGAAGAATCGTCGTTTCCATTGTTTCCTCCTTGCGTGTCAACAGCGATATCGATTCAGTGTCTTTATTAAACCAAAAAGCAATGGACTTGTCAATATTCAATCTATACATAAACCGTGCAACAAAAGAACCTCTTGCTAACGCTCAAGAACCTTGAATGTTTTCCTCACTTGGGTTCGGAAAGCTATTAATCAGGTATGCACAGGCTTATACCCAAAAGATTATCGTTTACACGTTATGTGCCGGGAGATTGACGAAAAGTAGAATGTGTGGTATTTATTTAATATGGTAATCCGATTGGTTTTAGAGAAAGGAGATGAAAGATGAGACTGACAGGAGAAGGGTGGGCTGAACTCCTTGAAAAAGGCGTCGCCCGCTTTAACAGATATCGAGAGGTACACCTTGAGATTCCCTGCTTTCAGGGAGTGGACCTCAAGAAAGCAAACCTCGAGGGTGTAGACCTTCGATGGGCAAAGCTTCAAGGGGCGGATCTTCGGCAGGCAAATCTTCGATGGGCAAAACTTCAGGGGGCGGATCTTCGGCAGGCAAATTTGCAGGGGGCGAACCTTCGGGAAACAGATCTACGGTGGGCAGACCTTCGGCAAGCAAAGCTTCAGACAGCAGACCTTCGAGAAGCAGACCTTCGAGGGGCAGACCTTCGGGAAGCTAATCTCGAGCGTGTAAGTTTTTGGGAAACAGATCTCTAACAAGATCACAGGTGGGCCTCTTCTTAGAAAAGAAGGGGCCTTTTTATTGTCAAAACCTATCTCCGGAAAATATTGATATGGTAATGGGTAAACTGGGCAGACTGTTGTACAGGGCAAGTTATCAATAGAATACTTGAGAAAGATTGACCCTGCTCATTGATTTTTCAATCAGCTTATGTTACAAATAATGGTTGATTTTCAAGCTTTTTTATGTTAAAAATAAGACACATTCGTGTCAAAAATAAGACACATTCGTGTCAAAAATAAGACACATTCGTGTCAAAAATAAGCTGTATACACGTTAATATTAACTACAATGCAAGGTGGAAATTTTACATTTAGAGCCCAGTCCGCTCTGAAAAGAGCTCAGAAGCTGTCTCAGACAAGAGGCCAGAAACAGGTGGACGCTCTCCACTTGTTTTACGCATTGCTGATTCAGAAAGAGAGCCTGGTCCTTACTGTTTTGGGCAGGATGGGGGTGGATATAGACGATTTGAAGCAAAAAGTGGGCCGGGCTTTGGGCCGGATTCCGGATATAGCTACTCCGGACAATATGGGAAGCTTTTACCTGACCCAGGATATGGCCAGAGTTCTTCAGGGCGCGCAAAAAGAAGCATCTGAGATGGGCGACCAGTTTATCTCTGTAGAACACTTGTTTTTAGCTCTTCTGAAAACCTCTTCCAAGGTTCAGGAGGTGGTTAAAGCTGTTGCTCAGTCAAAAGAAGAGGCTGAGCCCATCAATTATGACTCTGCCTTAAAGCAGGTGAAAAAGATCAGGGGCAGCAGAAAGATCACTACGCCTACTCCTGAGACTAAAACTAATGTTGTAACCCGTTATACTTTTGACTTGACCGAACAGGCGCGCAAAGGGGAACTGGACCCGGTTATTGGACGGGAAAAGGAAATCAGGCGTTTGATGCAGGTTTTGTGCAGGAGAAGAAAAAACAACCCCGTGTTTATTGGTGAAGCGGGGGTGGGCAAAACAGCTATTGTGGAGGGGTTGGCTCAGAGGATCACACGCAATGAAGTCCCGGAGAGCCTCAAAGATAGAAAAATCATTTCTTTGGACCTCGGTTCTCTGATAGCGGGCACCCGTTATCGGGGTGAGTTTGAGAGCAGGGTCAAGGCTTTGCTGAAAGAGGTTAAGAAAGCGGGTGAATACCTGCTGTTCATTGACGAACTGCATACCATTGTGGGCGCAGGCGCGGCTGAAGGAGCGGTTGACGCCTCCAACCTTTTAAAACCGGCCTTGGCCCGGGGAGAGCTTCACGCTATTGGCGCCACCACTTTGAAAGAGTATCAAAAATATATTGAAAAAGACCCGGCCCTGGAGCGGAGATTCCAGCCCATTTTTGTATCCGAGCCGACTATTAAGCAGACAGTTGATATTTTGCGGGGCCTGAAAGAGAAATATGAACTCCATCATGGGGTGGAGATCAACGACGACGCTTTGAAAGAGGCGGCTCATCTCTCGGCCCGTTATATCTCGGACAGGTTTCTGCCCGATAAAGCGGTTGACCTGATGGATGAAGCAGCTTCTGCGCTTCGTTTGGAGATGGAAAGTATGCCCAAGGAGCTGGAGGAGCTGAGGGGCAGGATTCAGAGGCTGGAGGTGGAGAAAGAAGCGCTCAAAGGCAAGAAAAACAACTCTAAGAAAAGAAAGGAGGTGGAAAAAGAGCTCTCCAACCTTAAACAAAGGTTTGACGAGCTTAATTCCCAGTGGAGTGCAGAAAAAGAGATGATTGACAAGATCAAGTCCCTTAAAAAAGAAGTGGAAAAACTCAGCTTTTCCGTGGAACGGGCGGAAAGAGAGGGTGATTTACAGAAAGCGGCTGAGATGAAATACGCCCGCATACCGGCTCTTAAAAAAGAGATTAAAGAGGTGGAGCAAAAATTGATTCAGCTTCAAAAAGGTCAGCGCATTTTAAGAGAAAGAGTAGAGCCCGAGGATATGGCAGCTGTTGTTTCTCGCTGGACAGGTATTCCTGTTACCCGCCTCTTGGAAGAAGAGGCTAAAAAGCTGGGAAGAATGGAAGAAAAGCTTCACGAAAGAGTGGTGGGCCAGGACAAAGCTTTGAAAGCGATTGCCAACGCCATCAGGAGAAGCAGAGCCGGTATCTCGGAGAAGGGCCGGCCCATGGGCGCCTTTATGTTTCTGGGGCCCACCGGTGTGGGAAAAACAGAAACAGCCCGGGCTTTAGCCGAGTTCTTGTTTAATGATGAAGACGCCATAGTGCGTATCGATATGTCCGAGTACATGGAGAAGCACGCGGTTTCCAAAATGATGGGCTCCCCTCCGGGATATGTAGGGTATGAAGAGGGCGGCCAGCTTACGGAGAAGATAAGGAGAAGGCCCTATTCGGTGGTGCTTCTGGATGAGATTGAAAAAGCCCATCCTGAGGTTTACAACATCCTGCTTCAGATTATGGAGGACGGCCGGTTGACAGACGCCAAGGGCAGGGTGGTGTCGTTTAAAAACACAATCCTTATTATGACCTCCAACGTAGGCTCCGAGTACATCAGTCAGATGGCGGAGATCGGATTTTTAAGCAAAGAAGAACAGGAGCAGCATGCAGGCACCAAAAGAAAGATCAGGGATGCACTTCAAGAGCAGTTCCGCCCCGAGTTTTTAAACCGGGTGGATGAGATTATTATTTTCAACGAGTTGAGCAAAAAAGACCTGCGCAAGATTGTAGATATTGAGCTGGAAAGAGTCAAGGAGCGGCTGGAAGACAAAGAGGTGGAGCTTAAGTTTACCAGAGGAGCCAAGGAGGTGTTGGCTGAGAGAGGTTACGACCCTCAGTTAGGCGCCAGGCCCTTGAAAAGAATTATCCAAAAGCTGGTTTTAAACCCTCTGGCTATGGGTATCATCAAGGGGGAAATAGGGGAAGGGAGCATTATTACCATCCGCGCCGAGGAAGGAGAGATAGTCTTGGACAAAAGTAAGGCCAGGACGGTGGTCAGAGAAGAACAATTAGCCGGAGTCAAGTAATATGAAATTGATTAAAAGTCTTGTAAAAAGTTTAGGCTTTATTCTCCTGGGTATTTTAGGCGGAATGTTGTGGCAGACAATTGTTATCCCCTATCTTGCTGAACAGCCCCAAACCAGAGATCTTTGGTTTGTAAGAAACTACAGGGAAAGACAGGTTATTCTTTATCCCAAACAGGAAACCATTATCAGAGAAAACGAGGCTGTTACAGAAGCGATAAAAAAAGTAGAACCGAGTGTGGCCTCGATTAAGAGCGGTTCCGTAGAAGGCTCCGGTTTAGTTTATACCACGGACGGCCTGATAGTTACTTTCTCAGAGCTGGTGCCGGCCAGCGGGAACTTTTCCGTTTGGGCGGGAGGCAGAAGATTAAATGTGTCCGTAGAAAAAAGAGACACTGAGCAGGGGCTGGTGCTTTTAAAGGCAGAAGGTAATGGGTTTGCCACAGTGCCTTTTGCGCCTGTGGACAGGATTGAAAAGGGAGAAAGAGTTTTTATGGTGGGAACCCGATTTTCCAATAATCTTCCTTTTAAAATAGTCAATGAGGGCATAGTGAAAGAGGTGCGGGAGGATTTTATCTACACCAATATTACGGAAGAACCTTATATGCAGGGCAGTATTTTGTTTGATATCCGGGGCCGGGTGCTGGGTATGAACCGCATCGGTCTGGATGGAGAGGTATTAACCCTGCCCATCAACGTTATCGAACAATTCATCTCCTTCTAACCTTTTTGTGCAATACCAGGTATTGCACATTTTATTTAGGTTCAAAATTGAAAGTTGCTTGTGGAAAAACTGTGAAAAACTCATCTGACCGATTTACGGTCAGGTTTTTTTAAGGATAAACCACATAAAGGTGCTTGGAAACGATAAATAAGATGCCGTCCGGTTTCATTATAAACTTGCTTATACTTGAACCCTCTTGGGGCGGAGGTGAGAGGTAGAAAGAGTTAATTGAACCGCTTCCCAGAGGGTGAATATTGATATGGGCGCTCAGTATTCCGTTGCCTGCAAAATAAACATGGTTGTTGGTTATTAAGGCCGGGGAGGTAGACAATGCCTTATTTTCTCCTTTTGGCACACGCCAAGGCGTTTCCTGAAGTTCTTGTCCCGTATCGGAATCCAGAATAAGAAACCAGGCGTAACCCAAGCGTCTGTGAGGGAAATAAAGCTTTTGGTGCGGAGACAGAACAGGTCCGGCTGGAGCGTTTGTCAACCCAGAGAGGGCCCACTTTACAGTTCCATCAGGGGTAAAAGCGTGCAGCCCTCTATCGACAAAAGCGTAGATCGTATTGTCTGGCCCAATAGTTGGAGCAGGGCAGCCCCCGGTACGGTCCGTAAACTCGGTTTTCCATTTCAGTCCTTCAAAAGCCGAAACAGCGTATATATTTTTCTCGTCTCCAAAATATACAACACCTCCTGAGACTGCGGGAGAGGACTCATAAAAACCGCTTGTTGTGCCCTGATACTGACAGGCAAACTCGAGTTCAGGTTGGAGGCCAGCTTCTGTGTTTTCTGTGTCAAAAAACCAATTAAGTTTTCCATCTTTGCCTACTTCGAATAAAGAAAAGCCCGTTGATTGCCCTAAGCTATCGTTTATGCACTTGCCGAGAAGATATATTTTATCTTTTGAAACGGTTGGCGGCTGAAGATAGTTTATAGACAAGGGAAAGTCCCAGATTTTATTTCCTAACTGGTCTAAAGCGAATAATGTGTTTGAAAGACCTATTACGGTTCCGTCCGAAAGTACTGCCAGACCATGAATATGATTGCCCACCGGGGTGAACCATTTTTGTTCAAGATCAGGCGTGAGAGCACCTATTCCCTTGTCAGTGGCAAAATACAAAATATCGTGGGCACCGATTACAGCATCGTTAATTTCATAACCTTTTGCTATCTGCTCTATATTGTTTATATTTTCCGGCCCTGCGGAGGAGACATAAGCGCTTTTGCGGGCGTTTTTCCCGCTCTGGGGCCAAGCAAAATTATCCGGTGAGTCTCCTGTTTCAAAACTTACAACATTAGAAAGCGGGGACGAGTATCGTTCATTATTTGTTTTAACGGCGAAGTAATAAGTTCTATCGTAATTGAGGGGCCAGATCGTTGCCTGTTCTTGATTGCCTGCTGAGCTGACCTCCGGCTTGTCTTCAAGCGAAAGGGCTTCATTCCAAGTATCTTTGTTTATCGGCTCATCAATTAGATATCGGATCTCGTAAGAAAGTTGTTCCTGTGAAGAAGTGTGGTCCTGGGGAGCGGTCCAGTTGAGAACAGCCTTGCCTAGGTCGGAGTCGCTTTGAACTTGGTTTATCGAGAGATCGGTTATTCTCTCAGGTGCTTGTAGAGGACTGTTTATGTTTTTCGGCGTGCCGTTAATCGGGTTTCCATCTGCATCCTTCCCGTTTCTGATATATCCGTTGTTGGTTACCCAATTATTCAGATGAGACCCTTCTCTTAAGGGGTCTATTCTTTCCATACTTGATTTTGTATCGTTATCGCCGTCGAACCATTCGCCTGAGCAGTCTATTCTGTCAACAACAACACCGTCAGGGTTTTTTAACTCAAGAATCTCCCCGTCGTTGTGGAGCCCTCCGCTGCCGAAAGAACCATACCAGTTGGCTGCAATATCGCTTACAGCGGAATCATCCGTTCTTTCTAAAAGATAAAAGCTGTCCACGGGCAGTAAGCCGCTTAATGAGATATTCGGACTTCCATCCTGGGCGCTTAACGTCCAACCCTCAAGCTCTACATCTGAAGTAGAGGCGTTATAAAGTTCTATCCATTCATCGTGGGGAGAGCTTTGAGTTCCCATCCAAGCCACCTCATTAATTACTATTCTTCCATCGCTTTCCAACTCTGGCTTATCTTCCGGTTCTTCAGGCTCAGGCTCCTCAGGCTCAGGCTCCTCAGGCTCAGGTTCCTCAGGCTCAGGTTCCTCAGGCTCAGGCTCTGTTTCCTCAGGCTCTGTTTCCTCAAGCTCTGTTTCCTCAAGCTCTGTTTCCTCAGTCTCTGTTTCCTCAGATTCAGGTTCGCTAGCGGGAGGTGAAGGAGTAGAAGAGCCGGGGCTTTGGCTGGGCCCCGTATCGTTCTCAACATAAGCACAGTCCTGATCTATTATGTTTTGCAGAGTTATTTCTCCGATGCCGCTTACCCTCGTTAGGTTATAAACAGATAAGAATGGCCGGGCGTCTATTATTCTCTGAGCTATGACCGGGCCGATGCCGGTTATTGCCTGTAACTCTTGTTTGGAGGCGGTATTGATGTTTACAGGACAGATGTCTGCTGTGGTTTCTTGTTCGTCTTCCTCCTCTTCTTCGTACATTTGTTCATCGGGTATCTCTTCACCCTCAACACCTGTTTTAAGGTCTGTCCCTTCGACATAGGCACAGCCCTGATTTATTATGTTTTGCAAGGTTATCTCGCCGATACCGCTTACGTTTATCAGGTAGTAAACAGAAGAAAACGGTCTGCCATCTATTATTCTTTGGGCTAACACGGGCCCGACCCCGATTATTTTTTGCAGCTCCTCTTTGGAAGCAGTGTTAATATCAACAGCACAGACATCGGTTTCTCCTAAAACCTCTTTTTTCGGAAGTTTGGCCTTTTCTATCTCTTGAGCTATCTTCTCCGCCTGTTCTTTTATCTTTTTTAAGGTTTCTTCTATTTCTGATAGAGACGATTCGGTTTCTTGTTCTTCTTTCTTGCCAGCGCCCTGTTCGCTTTCTTGAGTAGAAGGCCTTGAAGGTGAAGCAGTTTCTTGTTCTTTGTCTTCTTTTTCTTCACTTGTTTCTTCAATGCTTTCTGACCTCTCTGCTTCTTTTGTCTCCTTCGTTTCTTCCGGCGCTTGAACCGATCCCATGAAAAAATCTTCCTTGCTGATTAAGCTTTTGATAATGCTCCACACTGTTCCGCTTAAGTTTTTCAAGATATCTAATCGCCCGAAGAGAATATCCGTTATTTTACCAATCAGAAAACTTTTTGCTCTCTTTTTGAGGCTGTCGATTATTCTTCTTAAAAATCCCGGGTTGTCAAATTCAAAATGAGGAACTGTTTCCGGGTATTCGATCTCTATTTCTGGAGTATTTACCCATCTATAAATGTCAGAGTCTGTTTTTTCGACCTTTCCTCTTATTCTTAAGACAAAAGGAGGGAGTTTTTCTTTTTCATACTCGTCTGAATACCAGAAGTCTTTAAGGGTAGTCTGTGGAACAGGTATGTTATCCTCCGAGAAGAAAGAGATGCTTACTTCCGCCCTTCTGAAAGGTTTGTTTTTATCCGGTCTGTAAACGATTATATAAGGCAGTCTTAGTTTTACACTCTTCCCTTGTATTGATTTATAGAAAATAGACAGCTCTCCCAGGGCCGTTTTCATGTTGTTTAGAAAAAGCAGCTCGGTCGCTTTTTCTATAGCCATTTTGACGCTTAATTTTTCGATCTCTTCTATTAAAAACTCTCCTTTGGTTGGCGAAGCAACAAAAAGGGCGGTTTTGTAAACCGCCTTGAGCATGTCTTTGCCTATTTCTTGAGGTACGTAGATGAAATTGTAGTCTAGAACATGAGCCTTAACACCCTTTCTTATTATGACCAGCACAGCTTGATCCTGAGCGCTGGATAAAGCGCTCGACAAAAGCCCTGTCCATTCTTTATACAGGGCCCCTAAAAGACTGTTCAAAATTTTCTTTGCATCGCTTTTTGGAAGAGATAGCTGATTTTCTATTTCCTTCTGAGTTACGGCTTCTGTTCTTTGAAAGGAGGCAAAACAAAAAAAGATACAGAGAAAAAATAAAGATAATATGAGTATTCTCTTGCGCACGCTACGCGTACTAAATTAGTCTATTGATACGGTTTTTATAAAATCTTCAAATTTTTCAGAACACCGATCTTTATCTGCCAAACTGGATTCTACGTTCAAAACCAGTAACCTGCTCTTGAATAGTTTGTTAACAGGGGTGGCTACACCTTCTTTATACAGGTTTGTTTCTTCTATTTCGCTCTTATACCTAATTGATTCTCTGCCGTCTATTTGGACAATATTTTTTTGGGTGATATAAGCTTGGACCAAACTGTCAAGCGGTTCTTCCAAGACGCTCAAGTTTGTTTTCTTGTATATGACAGAGGGCGATATGAGGCAGCCCTTCATGTTTGGAGGAGGGCTATCTTGATCGAAATCTGGGCTAAGAACAAAAACACTATTGTTTTTTTCTTGCACTGTCCACCCATTAGGGACATCAAAGCTAATGCCTGC
>CAZCSI010000020.1:0-9122 GCA_964501525.1 uncultured Candidatus Saccharibacteria bacterium
GGTCCAAACCCCGAGGCCAGCAAAGCCGCCAGGGGGTAAAAGGGAGCGGTGAGGACGAAGATTATCCATCGCACCGGCTTAGGCGGGGCCGGCACGAAGTGAAGGATGACGAGACCTACCGTCATCCATACAACCCATACGACGCAGACGAGAAACCAATTCATCGTTTCCTCCTTAACCCTAGGTCTAATATTATCAACCAACTGCCTGAACATAACATATTTTTACGTTTTTGTAAAGAGCAAGACCTGCCTAGAGAAAACTGTAAGATGGATAATTTTTGCTATGGTTTCTCTTAACCCTTTTTTATGCTAAAATATTTTAAAGTAATCGAGGTTTAATATGAAACAAATATCAAGGGAAGAATTTTTAGAACTTTATAAAGGCCTGCCTCAGGAATTGAAACAAGCCATAGGCTCGGACAGAACTGTAGATACTATTGAAAGAACATCAAACCAAGAAGAACTGAACGACGAACAGCACTCTGCTTTTGTAAGTTTGGTAGGCAGAGTTTTTCTGGGGTTACTGCCTCCCTCCCAATTCAAAGATTCCCTTGTCAAAGAAGGTGGAATCGATAAAAAAAGCGCGGAGAAAATAAATCAAATTTTCAACAGCTCTGTTTTCTACTACGTACAAGATATCTTAGCTGATCTTTACCAGGAAAAGTTAGAGATCAAAAGGAAAAAGTCAAAGTCAACCAAACGAACCCCTGGAGACAAAGACAAATACAGAGAACCGATTGAATAAGATTAGCAATAAGATTAACAATGCGTTATTCAGTCCCACAATTTATAGGCAGGGAGATCAGGATATTGGGGCCGATGAGTTTCCGGCAGGTTCTTTTTATGGGTGCTGGAGTGGGAATCTGTTTCATCCTCTATCTCACCCTGGCCGGCAAAAGCTTTATATTATTTTTAATGCTGTCTCTTATAATAATGGGTGTCAGCTTTTCTCTTGCTTTTGGAAAATACCAAGGATTATCTTTAGCCAAGATATCAGTTAACTTTTTTTCTTACTTAACGGGCGGGCGGGAATACTTATGGAAGAAAAAAGCGGTTATCTCCCAGTCCTACTCTCCCCCCCAGATGAAAGAGGAGGAGGAAGAAACTTCACCTCTCCCTGTCACCAGAAAAAGCAGACTGGAAAACCTTGCCACCCAACTGGAGACACATAAAGAGCAGCAATGATAGTTGCGCTCAACTAATAATCATATTTATGCCCAGCACACAAAGTTTTCTACCAATAGAACAAATCAGAGAAGGAGTGGTGGTTCTGAAAAGCAAAGCGCTGAGAGGAATATTAATGGTTTCTTCCATTAATTTTTCTCTTAAGTCCCGCGAGGAGCAGCAAGCCGTGATCCACCGCTTCCAGGAGTTTTTAAATACACTGGATTTCTCTTGCCAAATCGTTGTCCAGTCCCGCCGGCTCAATCTGACCGGCTATTTGGAGCAGCTTGAAGAATTAGAACGGACACAAGAACAGGAGCTTTTAAAAGTTCAAACCAGAGAATACCGCAGATTCGTCAAAGAGCTTTTAAGCCAGGGCAGCATTATGTCTAAAAAATTCTTTGTGGTGGTGCCCTTCACCCTCTGGGAAATGCGGGGCACTCCCGGCCAAGGCTTTTCTCTACGGAAAGCGAAGGTGCCTCAGCTTACGGAGGAGGCTTTCCAGAGATGCAAAAATCAATTGTGGCAGAGAATGGAGTTTATAGCAATGGGTCTACGCGGATGCGGATTAAAAAGCGTACCCCTCAGAAGCTCTGAGATCATTGAGCTTTTCTGGGCTATCCACCATCCTCAACAGGCAGAGGTCGGATATTATCCTCAGGTACCGCCTGAGATGATTCAATAAATATGGAACTACCATTTTTAAAACAAATCAAAGAACAGATTAGCGGACAAAAAGTGGAGATACCGAAGTCAGAGGTGATGAATGTGCGCGACTTTGTGGCTCCTCCTTCCCTGCGTATGAGCGGAGAGTACCTTCAGCTTGGAGAAAGATACGCCAAAACCTTTTTTATCTTCTCCTACCCCCGCTATCTGACCACCGGTTGGTTTTCTCCCATTATCAACCTTGACGCACCCATGGACATTTCCTTCTTTATCCACCCCACCGACACCAGCGAGACGCTGAAAGAATTGAGAAAGAAAATCACCGCCACCAAGGCGGAGATGATGGAGAGACAGGAAAAAGGGCTTATCCGCTCTCCTGAGCTTGAGTTTGCCTACCAGAACATGGAAGAGCTGAGAAATCGTCTGCAGACCGGAACTGATAAGATGTTCAGTTTTGGCCTTTATCTCACCGTCTATACCGACGAGTTGGAACAGTTGAGAGAAATGGAAACCACCCTGCGCTCCATACTTGAAGGCCGGCTGATATACATCAAGCCCACCATCTACCAGCAGGGAGAAGGATTTGTAAGCACCTCTCCCTACGGACTGGACAAGCTGCTGGTTCATACTCCTATGAACACTGCTCCGCTTTCCAGCGTATTCCCTTTTGTTTCTTTTGACCTCAGTTCTAACGAAGGAATTCTTTACGGAATTAACCGGCATAACAACTCTCTTATTCTTTTCGACCGCTTCTCCCTGGAAAGCTTCAACCAGGTCTTTTTCGGAGTTTCAGGGTGCGGTAAATCGTTTATGAGCAAACTGGAAATATTAAGGTCTTTAATGATTGGCATTGATGTCATAGTCATTGACCCGGAGAATGAATATGAGTACCTGGCAGACGCCGTCGGCGGTTCGTTTTTAGACATATCCCTTACCTCGCCTCATCATATGAACCCTTTTGACCTCCCTGTGCCCAGAGAAGACGAGAACCCGGAGAACGTACTGCGTTCCAACATCATCAATCTGGTAGGGTTGATGAGAATCATGCTCAGCGGGCTGACGCCGGAAGAAGACGCTATAATAGACCAAGCTATAACAGCCACTTATGAGGCAAGAGACATAACAGCCCGGAGCAACCCGG
Source organism: uncultured Candidatus Saccharibacteria bacterium (assembly GCA_964501525.1). Taxonomy (GTDB): domain Bacteria; phylum Patescibacteriota; class Minisyncoccia; order Minisyncoccales; family CAYTKG01; genus CAYLVJ01. The sequence continues at coordinate 2,974 of CAZCSI010000020.1, forward strand.
CCACCTGGCAGGAAAATATTCCCCTGCTTTCTGACCTCGAATCGGTATTGGAGACCATGGAAGGAGCAGAAAGTTTAGTGCGCCGGCTCAGAAAATACACCGAGGGCACCTACTCCAGTTTTTTCAATCAACCTTCCAACCTGGAACTGGACAACAAACTGGTGGTCTTCGGAATCAGAGACATGGAAGAAGAGCTGAAACAGCTGGCTATGTTCATTGTTATGCGTTATATCTGGAACCAGATCACTTCGGAGCTAAGAAAAAGAATTCTTGTCATAGACGAGGCGTGGTGGATGATGCGCACCGAGGACGGAGCTTCTTTTCTCTACGGCCTGGTCAAGAGAGCCAGGAAGTATTGGCTGGGAGTGACAACCATCACTCAGGACGTCGGCGATTTCATGCGTTCCGAGTACGGCCGGCCCATTGTTGCCAACTCCGCCATCCAGATACTTATGAAGCAAAGTCCATCCGCTATAGATGTTGTCAAAAAAACATTCAACCTTACTGACGAGGAGAAAATGCGGCTTCTGGAGTCGAATATCGGGGAAGGACTTTTCTTCGCCGGAGAAAAGCATGTGGCTGTCAGCGTAGTCGCTTCCTATGCCGAAGATCAGCTTATCACCACCTCGCCTGAAGAGGTGCTGAAGATAAGAGCTGCTAAAAAACAACTAAAGGACATAAAATGATAAGCCCGGAGGTATTCATGATGACGGGACTCAATATCATGAACGATGTTACTGATTATACATTCGGGATTTTAGGAATCACAGGGGTTGGATTAATAATCCCTTTTTTAATTAATATACTTACCTTGTTTGTAAGTTTTGCTTTTTTGACTATAAAATATGGTTTTTCTTTTCGTTCTTTTTTAGGTACAGGGTCGACGGCTGTATTCTTAGCCATGAACCTTATAGCAGAACTGATTCCGGGGATAGGAGAGATTTGGCCGGGCAGTACGATATACGGCATCGTCGTTTTCGTTATGGAGGCTACAGGTGCGCAAAAAGTACCTGATAAGCCGGACAAAAAGGAAGAATCTGATAAAAAGGAAGAGTCTGAAGCAAGCACTGATGAAAACAAAAGTTAAAAACAGAATAATTGTTTTCTCCTTTTTTCTCTTACTGCTGTTGATAACAACTGGAAAGGTGTCTGCTGTCGAAATTTTATACCCTGATATGCCTGGGGTTGAAGCACCGCAGGATTTTATGAGAAGAATAGAAAGCGGAGAATATGAAAGCAACATGGCCCTGCCGCTTTTTATTAAATATTTTTACAGCTTACTTATAGTCGTTACTGGATTGGCTGCCTTTGTCGGTATAGTTAGAGGCGGAATTACATACATGCTTGGATCAATCCAGGACAACGCGGTTGGAGTTAAAAAAGGATTCGACATTTTCTCTACAGCTCTGCTCGGAGCAATCATCACTCTCTTTTCTTTTATAGTGCTGATGACTTTGGATCCAAGTCTGCTTATTTTCCATATATCAGCGCCTGATTTCCCAGAACCAGAACCAGTAGAAACAGCTGAACCAGAAAGCGGGCTCCCCGTTTTCGTCGAGGTGCCCCTTGGAGGCTTAATAGAAAACACAAAGAAACAGGCAGAAATTGTAGAAAAAGAAGCAACTGACGTCTGGTATATCACCTCTGTTAAAAACGCCGGTCAACTTACTATTTCAGAAGTCAGCATGTGTCTCCAAATCTTAATGAATGCCTGTGACTGTGCAATCGAAAGTGACTGTGGGGAAGTTGATCCTGAGTATACAGAAAGATGCTCTCATGGTTGTGAAGATTACGACGGAAGCGATTGCCCTTACAGTCCCAGTAATAGCTTTTGCGAGGACAGTGTTGATCCCTGTGATATTGGTAGTGACAGCGAAATTATAGAGATAGGAGGAATACCAATAAGTGAGCTTTGTAATCATACATTTTATCCTGATAGTCAAGATTATCCTGATAGTCAAGACCCACGGCTTTGCTTTAGCGGCACATTCGGTATGCAGTGTTTAGACCAACCCGTCGATTTGCCTAATAATTTAAGAGACGCTATCAGTGCTATGCAGGGTCAACTCCAAGGGCTTATTCAGCAAGGCCGTGTTGAAGTGCAACAGCTTCTTATCGCCAGGAGGAATCTCGAAACAATACTTCATAATTTAACTTTGGCAGAAAGCGCCATGAACTTAAACTATTCGTCCGCTATAAGTCAACAAAACTACCGAGCAATAGAAGAAAAGGAGACAAACAAGATATGGCCTTATTTTGACCCCCAAGCTCCGGAGTCAGGTCCACCGGAAGATGCAGAAGAGTGGGACAACACCTATAATGGAGAGTGTCTTCAAGACTTCCCTCCTCGTTGTTTTGAAACAACCAGTAATGGTCAACCCATGTTAATGTGCGTAGGCAACAATTACCGCTGCGGGCCAACCGATAGTTGGGCCTTAAGTCAATGTGACTGTGGATGTGGGGCTCCTGATTATTCTCAATCCTGCTCAGGGCATGTTAACGAAACCCAATGTGTCGACCCGCCACCTGTTCACCAGCAGCCAATTGGAAACGATGAATATCCACCCAATACCTGCTGCGTACATAGTGGATTTGGTGACTGTGGCGATGACCCTGCTTACAGCTGTTGTTCTCCCCGACGGTGCAGCTGTACGGGTTGGGTGGCCGCCAGTGAGGTGCCAAGCGGGGGTTTTCTCTATAACGGAATACATTATACGGATATACCCAGCGGAGGGGTTTATTTTCAAGGCGAGAACATATAGGGGCCAACACAATTAAAATGTTTTATTTCAACAAAAAAAATACTTTCTCTCTCGTCCTAATAGCGACCTGCCTGATACTCTTTATCACTCTCCCTTCTCCAAAATCTGCCCAAGCCCAGACCATAAATATCTTGGACTACATGATGTCAACCTCAGGAAACAATATTTCTTCAGGAGAGTATTTCTGGGTGGATGGCGGTTCCGGAGATTTTAGGATGTGCAAAAACCACGACTGTTCAGAATACCAGCGGTTCCGTTCCGACGGCTCTTATATCTACCACGTAGAAGACCTGACCTGGGCTACGGGTCTGAATCAAAATGTCCATTGCGACAGCGGCCCTGAAGCTTTTTATCGGGTCTATGAAGGAGCCGGATACAACTGCTCTAACTTTCCTGATACAGCCGGAGGTCGATGGGCGCCCGTGACTATGCACCTTGATCAAACTCTCAGCACCGGATACTCCATAGTTGGGTTCAATGAAGAACTGTATAGAAGCAGCGGAGAGCTTCAGTGCTGCGACACACCATATTCAGGAGACCTGCAACATAATCTTACTCTACGCTACCACGGATGTGTAGTGTTTTCCACAGGGGCAGTTTTGGACGATGTGGCTATCCTAAGCGGAGGGCAGGGAGGTTATTCAGAGAACTATTACTATGATAACGAGTACGGTTGGGTGGGGTTTGATATCGGAGGCGCTTCCGACGGCGCCTATATCACAGACCCCATTAACGAGGTGGAAGACACATCCCAGTGCGTACAAGCGAATGCGCTTACTGGTTCGAGCCCGGGAGCCGACCTTTGGGGTTTTGGCGCTGTAACTTTTGATTGGCCTGAGAACCCCGCACACTTTTATATCCCCGAGTGGGGAAATGAAGACCTGATAGAAAGAATAAGAGAATTTCTCCATATCTCTCCCGCCCCTATTATTCCTCTCCCCTCTCACCCGGAGCACGAATGCGTTTCGCTTACCAAAAACACAAACAGAAACTGTATTACGGAAAGCGACCCTGACAAAGAAGTGACTTACACTGTTAATGTTACGAACAGCTGTCTTGATACAATCTCCGGGTTGACGCTTGAGGACAACAATACAGGCAGTATTGCTATTCCGTCCGAACTGGGCCAGGGTGAGTCATTTGAACATGCTTATACCGTCACAGTATCCTGGACCACCAATAATCGAGTTACTCTTACTGGACAGCGTCCGGGCGAGGGCGGGTTCGAGATAAGCGCATCCAGTACAGTCCGGGTTCAAGAAGACTGCTCTTATTGCCGGCACGACAATGTTCCTATGTATTGCCAGCGTGAAGTAAGCTACGGCTGCGGAGGTGGTATGAATTGTACAACGGGAACATCGGCGCCGTCCAGTTGGCCCCAGACTGTATGGTGCCATGTTACATCCATAGCCATGCTCCTGGCTTGGAAAGACGGACCCAACAGTAACGTCAGCTGCCCAGGCGACTTAGCAAGTTGTGGAAACAGTACTGAAGAATGTGGCTCTACTTACAATAGAAGTGGAACAGTAGACCCTCGCCATCTATGGGAATACTCAAATAGTAGGTGTGAAAATACTCACACAATATGGTCGCTTTCCAACTGTGCCGCCCCGATTTTTACAGGAGAAACTATATCTCAAACTCGTATTGGAAACAATCCCCCCGATAGAACTTCCTATTTAGAAGACCTGAACGCTCACCTCTGTCAGTACGGACCAGTAAGCGTTTTAGGAGCAGGCAGCGGTGTTACAGGCAGGCACTGGGTGGTGGTGACAGGTATGTCTGATTCTCAAGTATTTGTCAGCGATCCTTGGAACTGCTCTCCCACTGTCATGGAGCATCCAAGTTTTTGGAGTTGGGTAAACGCTCTACTCGCTTGTCCAGATTGCGACAACGATTATCATAGAATGAACTACACGCTAAAGTATAATATCTGGCACTTCACCACTTCACCATAAACATGAGGTTAAATAAAAAAATATGCTTCCCGGTCATACTTTTTCTATCCACCGCCCTGTCTTTAACAGTAGTTTGGCTTCTTACCAATCAGGGCTCTCTGGTCAGTACAAAAAAGGTTCTTGAATTCAGCTGGGGAGAAGACAGCAGCACCTTATTTTATCTGGCAGAAGAAACCCCAACAGAGACAAGCTTCAGAAAGCTGAAAGTATTTCCATCCAAAAAAGAAGAGAAAATAGCTCTCGATTTCCAGCCCCAAGACGCAGTCTGGATAAGCGACAACACTGTTCTGCTGGCCAGTCCAAAACTTGACTATCAGAAAGGACATTATGTTGAATTAGACCTTAAGAGTCTTTCCCAGCAGCCTGTCCACCTGCCTTTACATTACGGCCTCTTCTCTTTTTCTCCTGAAGGGGAAAGAATCCTGGTTTTTTCAACCACAGAAGAAAAGCCTAAATTATTTATTTACAAGATAGAGACAAAAACATTTGAAGATGCGTTTTTTCTACCCGAAGAGATAACCAATGCTTTTAAAGTTCAGTGGTCCGAAGAAGAGAACGTTCTTGTTTCTATCGGGAGAAGCGAATATAGCACAGAAGAAAAACATTACCTTTTAAACTTAAAGAGCGGGGAAGTATCGAGAGTCAGCGAGTTTGAAGACTATCTTTTCAATCCTAAGCTTTATCAGAACAAGATTCTTTTCAGCTCCCATGACGGTCTTGTGCTCTATGATATGAATAAAAAATCAAAAGAGAAAATAGTCGAAGCCCAAGACAACACACATATTCTTTCTTATTCTTTTGTTGATAACACGAACTTCGTCTATTTGGAAACAGGGAGCAACGAATCATCGCTCTATCTGTTCAATCTAAAAGAAAATAAAAAATATTCTCTTGCTGATTTTGAGGAAAGAATGAGTTATCTGTTGTCTCTTGAACCCCTCGTCTCGCCGGACAAAAAGAAGGTAGCCTTTCGAACTCCGGAGGGATATCTCCAGGTGGTTAAAATAAGACCTTTGTATTTATTAAAAGTTCAGTCAATTTTAAAAAAATTACGCTAAAAGCAAAACCTTGTTAATAAAACCTAAGTAATGAGTAAGTTGTTTGGCCAAAACAAAAAAACAGTGTTCATCCTGGCAGGACTACTGCCTTTGGTTGCACTAATCTTTTTTGATACAGCGTCAGCCCAAGACATTTTTCCTACTCCTGTTCTCATCTGTAACGAGGCAGAATCATTAGAAATGCCCGGGCCGGAGCCGATCCAACCCCTGGAAGATAGAGAGTTGGTGGACGACCTGTCTCTTATACCTATCGGCAGGTCAACTGATTTTACAGAGAAAATGGCGCAGGACCTTATTGACTGGTCTCTTGTGATAGCCAATGCAGCCCAGGCAGAGATAGACCAGGCTGAAGCTGTTTTAGCAGCCAGCCG
>CAZCSI010000021.1:0-7749 GCA_964501525.1 uncultured Candidatus Saccharibacteria bacterium
CTGGCCGAACAAATACCCCTTATCAAGGGTATTTTAAAAGCCTTTAAGGTGCCCATTTATGAAAAAGCGGGTTATGAGGCGGATGATGTAATCGCCACTATTGTAGAGAAGGCTAAAAGCCTGCGGACCGGGGAGGAAGGTAATGATGAAGAAGGGCTGCAAGGGCTGGAGGTAATAATAGTCACGGGGGACCTGGATTTATTGCAGCTGGCAACTGACAAGGTCAAGGTTTATGCTTTGAGCCGGGGGGTTAAAGAGGCAGCGCTCTATGACCAACAGAAGGTGGAGCGAAGGTACGGGTTTTCCTCTGTTCTGCTCCCGGATTACAGGGGCTTGAAGGGCGATGCTTCGGACAACATACCGGGGGTAAAGGGGGTGGGGAAAAAAACAGCCCAAAAACTGCTTGACGAGTTTGGAAGGTTGGAGGAAATATATGAAGCTCTCGGGGAAGAAGACCCGCGTTTTGCGGTCTTTGGAGCGCGGGCGGAACGGATTAAGAAGCTGCTTTTGAAAGATAAGAAAAAGGCTTTTCTGTCCAAAGAACTGGCTGAGGTGCAGAAGGATGTTCCCATAGATTTTGACCTGGAGCAATGCAGCTTGAGGTACGACCAGCAGAAGGTGGAGCAGAAGCTGGAAGAGCTGGGGTTTAAAACCCTTGTCCCCCGCCTTCCGGGCAATTACAAAGAACAAAAGAGATTGATTTAATACCAATACGTGTGGAGAGGTTGATTACAACCTGGGGTATTGCTAAAAGGCAGTGGGCGGCGCAGGCTTTGTCAAACATTGTTTTTGGTTTGACGGTGATTGTTGTCACCATGCTTTATCTCGGTCTTCCGAACATCATACTGATAAAGATAATTGCGCTCTATATGGCTATTTATGTTTTGGTCTTTATGCCTCTTTATGCTTCTCTGCCCCTATTTTTTCTGCGCCGGGCTAGAAAAACCTTGGCCAGGGTAGAAAAAAAGGAAAGGGTGGAGGAAGAAAAGGTGCAGAGAGCTGTCAAAGAATTTGTTGATTTTCCCGGCAAGCTGACCGTTTTTATTTTTGTCTCGGTCTGGGGAGGATTCAGTATCGGAGCCCTGGCTCTTGGTATGGGAATAATACCTGAGGTATCAAGTTTCGCTGTAGTTCTTGTTATCGCCTGTGTTGTTATGGGGTTTGCGGTAAGCATTGTTCATGCTTTTTTGAACTATGTACTGATGGAAACCTACCTGCGGAGAGCAGTGGAGTTTTTAACTGGGGAGTATCCTGAAGTCAGCGGTCAAGTTCAGACCCGCCCCTTTCCCCTCTTTTTCAAGATTCTTTTGCTGGTGCTTTTGACCAACATAGCTACTTTTGTTTCGATATGGATTCTTTTTTCGACTGAAATCGGCTTGGAATCAATAGCTGAGCTGGGCAGAGCTTCCCGCTATACAGGCATAATCGCCGGCGTTACCTTTGTTTACATATATATCATTACCCTGTTTTTTTCCCGGAGCATACTTTATCCTCTGCTGCGGGTGATTGACTGGTCCAAAGAGGTGGCCGGGGGAAAGAGAAAAAAGAAAATGTCTGTTGTCACCAACGATGAGATAATGGAGATGGTCAAATTTCTGCGCTTAATGGTGGAAGAGTTGGATATGATTCAAAAAGTGCTTGAGGTCCGGGTGAGGGCCAGGACCAAAGAGCTGAAGGAGCTGAATGAGAAGCAGGAGGAGATAATTGAGGCCAGGACCAAAGATTTGAAAAAGAAAATCAAAGACCTGGAGAGCTTCCGCAGGGTGGTAGTGGGCAGGGAGATGAAGATGATGGAGCTGAAAAAGAAGATTAAGAAGCTGGAAGCCAAAATAGAGGAAGAAAATAAAAAGTAGGAGGACGGCAGGCTTAAGGGTTGTGAAGGTTTTTTAGTTTTTATTCTTATGCATCGCAGAGGATAAAGAAGTTTGATATAATAAGGTGAGATAAGGCGGAAAGTTGTTTAAGATATGAAACAGGAGGCGGAGATAAAAGAGGATTTTGAAAAATTTACGATCGACCTTCGTTCCTCAGCTGTTATCATCGGGGTTTTTATTGCGGTTGTCTTTGTGCTGCGCTTTATTCTCAGCGTCCCGGTGCCTATTTCTGTTTTTCCGATAACGCTGGTATGGCTTGCTTTTTATCTTTTTTTAGGGGGCAGGCTTTTAAAAAGGTGCCGGACGCAGAAGAAGCTGCACAGGATTTACCTCGCCTTCAACCTGATGGATGTTTTTTTTGAAACGGTGCTTATGCATCTGGTAGGCGCTACGTTCTGGGTCGGTCCGCTCTTTTATGTTTTTACTATTGTTTTGGCGGGCATTCTTTTGCCCTCTCGGATGCGGCAGATTCTGACCGGCGCTTCGTCTTTCTCTTATACGAGTTTGGTTCTTTTAGAGTATTTAGGGGTTCTTTCCTATCGGCCCTTGTTTGCAGAGCTTCCTGCTGACTTCTCTTTAAGTTTTGTGTTGTCGCAGATTGCGATCAGCAACATTCTTTTCTTTTATACCTCTCATTCCGTGGGGGAGTTTGCGGATATGTTAAGGACCAATGAAAAACGTTTACGGCAGGAGAAAGAAAAGGCAAAAGAAACGGGCAAGGTGTTGGAGGTAAAGGTAAAGGCCCGAACAAAAGAGCTGCAGGAGCTGGCGGAGAGGAGAGAAGAGATAATCGAGGACAGAACAAGGGAGTTGAAACGGAAACTGGAGGAGCTTGAAAAGTTCAGGAGACTTGTGGTGGGAAGAGAGATGAAGATGATGGAGCTGAAAAAAGAGATAGAACGGCTGAAAAAAGAAACAGAGAAAGCTTAAAAAATATATGAAGCATAAGGAAAAAAATAAATAATTATGGCTAAATCCGACGAGTGTCAAAAAAAGATAGAGATGCTTATTGATGACCTTTCTTCTTTGGAAAGTTATATCCAGGAGCTTTTGAATTTCTTTCCAGCGCCTCTTTGTTTTGTCAGCCCTCTGGGCGTGATTCTGGAGTTTAATCCGGCTTTTGAGGAGATCTCCGGGTATGGTTCGCGCGATGTGGTCGGGAACAATATCAACCTGCTTCTCGGGGGCGATATCAATGAGCTGGTGCAAAGGGTGGTGCAGAAAGAGAGCACTGTAGAAAAAGAGTTGTTTCTAAAGAAAAAGAACGAAGAAGAGTTGCCCGTCACCGTTTTTGTGCGGGCCAGAAAAGATGAGCAGGGCGTTCCGGTCGGAGTTTTTATCAGCGCTTTTGACTTGAGCCAGATAAAAGAAACGGAAAGGGAGCTGAGGCAAAAAATTCAAGAACTGGAAAGATTTAAGCAGCTGGCAGTCGGCCGGGAGCTGAAAATGGTGGAGCTGAAAAGAGAGATTGATACACTTAAAAAACGGATTGCGGGATCCGACTTGTAGCTTGTTGACTTACAATTCATATATTTTTTAAAAAAACGGTTGAAAAAGAGACAGCATGGCGAAGCTGGACAAAAAACTAATCCAAAGCCTGTTGAAAAAGAAGGGGGAGGTCCGCGGAGTGACCCTTCAAACGGACCTCGGTTTTATTGAACACCGGGCCGGGGTTGAAGCAGTGAAAAAAGTGGAAAAAGCCTTGAAAGAAGCAGGGGCCTCTTTGGAATATGAGAAAATAAAAGGTATTGATTTTTATCCGATTGGGCTCAGAATGGCTTCGCTTTTAGCCATTAAGCAGGTGCTGGACCTTTCAGAAAAGGATATTGAGCTGATGGGCAGGACAGCGCCCAAGCATTCTTGGATTATTAAGCTTTTTTCCCGGTTCTTTTTCTCTATTCAGGAGATGACTGTGCAGGCGCAGAAGATGTGGAAGAAGCATTATACTGTGGGCAGGCTGGAAGCTGAGGCGGATGAAAAAAAGAGGAGAATAAAAGTAAGGGTCAGAGAGCTGGACCTGCATCCCTTATTCTGTGTTTATCTCAGGGGTTACTTCTCTGTCATTATGCAGATGACGGTTGGACAGGAGGTGCAGGTCAGGCACACCAGCTGTCCCTTTGAAGATGAAAAAGATAAATTTCACGAGTACGAGATAAAATGGTAGACAAGATAAGTGAAAGATTAGCTCCGTCGAGTAAACAGCCGGAAGAAATGCAAAAGAGGATAGAGCTTCTGCTGGAGGATGTTATGTCCTTGGAAGAATATGTCCACGACCTCTTTGATTTTTCCCCGCTTCCAATATCTTTTGTCAGCCCGCTTAATGTTTTTTTAGAGGTCAACCCTTCTTTTGAAAAGGTTTCCGGTTATGACTTTGACGAACTGGTCGGTGAACCGATTTACAAGGTTTTTAAAGAGTCGGACGCAGAGAGGATCAAAAAAGAAACTTTAGAAAAAGGAGCGATTAAAGGCAGGGAGGCGGAGCTTATACAAAAAGAAGAGACGACCCTTCCGGTTCAGGTTTTTGCCAAAACCCGCTACAACGAGGAGGATGAGGCGGTGGGTTATTTTTTAGGCCTTTTTGACCTGAGCCAGATGAAAAAAAAAGAGAAAAAGCTGACTCAGGCCCAGACTGCGCTCCTCAATATTCTGGAAGATACGGATGAGGCCCGCCGGAGAGCGATAAAAGAAAAGACCAAAACAGAGGCTATTATTGCTGATTTCAGCGACGGCCTGGTTGTTATTGACAAAAATCAAAAGGTAACACTGGTCAACCCCAAAGCAGAAGAGATGTTCGAGACAAAAGTGGAGAGAATGGTCGGAAAGAAGATAAGTGAAGTCTCGGATAAAGGCAGATTGGGAACTCTTATAGAGTTTGTTTCACCTAAAGTCTCTGAATCTTTTCTCAGGCAAGAATTAAACCTAGACAGGGACCTTATTGTTGAGGTTTCCAATATCGTTATGGAGGAAAGTGAAGAGCTGATGGGGTATCTTCTGGTAATTCACGATATCACCCGGGAAAAGACCGTAGAGCGCTTGAAAACAGAGTTTGTGTCCATCGCTGCTCACCAACTGCGCACCCCTCTTTCAGCTATCAAATGGAGTTTGAAAATGATTTTAGAGGGAGACCTGGGTGAGTTGAAGGAAGAGCAAAAAGAGTTCATAGAAAAGACCTACACCTCCAACGAAAGAATGATAGTATTGGTTAACTCGCTGCTTAATGTTACCCGTATCGAGGAGGGCAAGTTTGTTTATAATCTGCTGCCTATGGACATTGTCGGACGCACCAAGGGTATAGTGAAGCAGCTCCAACCCGTGGCCGAAAAGAAAGGTATTGGCCTCGTTTTTCATGAACCTTCAGGCAAAATGCCTAAGATAAAAGCGGACAAGGAAAAGATTGGAATCGCTATTCATAATGTGATAGATAATGCCGTTAAATATACTTTGGAGGGAGGCAGGGTGGATGTTTCGTTGAAAAAACAAAAGGACAAGATAGAGTTGAGAGTAAAGGACAACGGGGTCGGGATTCCGGAGGAACAGCGGAAAAGAGTTTTCACTAAATTCTTCAGAGGGGCTAATGTGATCAGGCTGGAAACAGCAGGCACCGGATTGGGTCTTTTTATCACCAAAAACATTATTGAGGCGCACGGGGGGGAGATTGATTTTGAGTCAGAAGAGGGAGAAGGAAGTGTTTTTTGGTTTAATGTTCCCTGTCAGTCGAAGAATAAAAACAGCTGAGTTTAACATTTTTTCTCTTTTGTAGTATAATAATAAGGAGTATCGTTCGGGCAATAGATAATCTTTGCTTATAACAAATTTTTATAGAATAAATATGAACGAAAAACCAACAACAAGTCAATCTAAAAAAATTTTATTGATAGAAGACGAAAATATTATTGTTGAGCTTTTAGGCAAAAAACTTAGAAAAGAAGGGTACGAGGTAATAATAGCTCGTGACGGAGAGGAAGGGCTGGAAAAGATGCGCGAACAGAACCCGGACCTCATTCTGTTGGATATTGTTATGCCGAAAAAAGACGGACTCGAGGTTCTGAAAGAGATGATGGCAGACGACAAGGTGAACGGTATACCCGTAGTCATAATCTCCAACTCCGGCCAGCCTGTAGAGCTGAAACGGGCAAAAGAGTTGGGAGTCAGAGACTGGCTGATTAAAACAGAGTTTGACCCGCAGGAGGTGTTGGAAAAAGTAGAAAAAAATTTATAACCAAAGCTTTTATGACCAATGATTCTAAAAAAATACTTATTGTGGAGGACGACAAGTTTTTAAGAGAGTTGATCGCCCGCAAGCTGGTAAAAATGGGTTACAATATTCTGCAGGCGGTGGATGGCGAGAAAGGATTGGAAAGCATAAAAGAAAACAAGCCGGATGTGGTTCTTCTTGACCTTATTCTGCCCGGAATCGACGGTTTTGAGGTTTTGTCTCTTATGGGGAAAGATGAGGAGGTGGCCCAGATACCGGTTTTAGTGCTTTCTAATCTGGGACAGAAAGAAGATGTAGAAAGAGCGCTTAACCTGGGCGCGAAAGACTATTTAATAAAAGCTCATTTTACACCCGAAGAGATAATAGAAAAGATAGACCAGGCTATAAGCGCATAGCCCTGAGACGCGCATACATCTCTGATTTTTACTTTATCGATATCGAGTTTCAGTCTGCCGGGTGCGAGGCTTAGTTGACGGGTCAGGTTTGGATAGAAATAAGAAGTTTTATAGATAAACTACATTAAAGAATAAATGCCCGAACTTCCAGAGGTCGAAACAACGGTTAATTTGTTAAAAGAAAAGGTCCTGGGAAGGACCTTTTTGGATGTGTGGACTGACACGAAAAAATTAATCAAAAAACCGAAAAAGTTTGCCAGGTTCAAGAACGAGATCAAGGGGTTGAAAATCAAAGATATAAAAAGGAGAGGCAAATATCTTCTTTTTGAGTTGACCGATGACAAGATTATGCTTGTTCATCAGAAGATGACAGGACATTTTTTAGTTGGAGCCTGGAGGTGGAAAGACGGTCGATGGAGCCCGGAAAGTGAAGAAGGAGCCCAATTCCCCTCGGCTCGTTTTGTGCATCTTGCTTTTAAGCTTGACAATAAACAGACGATGGCTCTTTCCAATATGAGAAAATTTGCCCGGGTTGAGTTGTGGGAGAAAGAAGAGTTTGAGAAGAAAGGGGTTGTGCAGGAGCTGGGGCCGGAGCCCCTCTCCCCTGCTTTTACTTTTCAGTCCTTTAAAAAACTTTTTAAAGGAAGAAGAGCAAGGATCAAGAGTTTGCTGATGAACCAAAGGTTTATAGCCGGCATAGGGAACATATATTCAGATGAGATTTTGTGGAGAGCGGGGGTCAGTCCTTTTAGAAAAGCGGACCGGTTAAGCGAAAAAGAGCTGAAGAAAATATACAAGAATATGAAAAAGGTTCTAAAAAGAGCTGTTGCAGGAAAAGGAACCAGTGTTTCCGACTACCGCACCCCGGAGGGCGAAAAAGGAGATTTCGGCCCGCTGCTCAAGGTTTACGGCCGGGAAGGAGAAAAATGCCTGCGCTGCGGAGAAGATGTCGTCCGAAAAAAAATAGGCAGCCGCTCCACCCATTACTGCCCCCTGTGCCAACCCTGAAACCTAAGTGTGCAATAGAAGAACCTTTCGCTGACGCTCAAGAACCTTGGATGTTTTCCTTATTTTATTCGGAAAGCCATTAATCAGGTATTGCACATTTTGTTTAGGTTCAAAAATGGAAGGCGGTTGCGGCAAAGCTGTGGAAAAAGTTTTAATTATATCTCTGCGATTAAAAGCTCTAAACCCAGCTTTGGTTCTATCCGCCCGGTTTTTATTTTAAGATCTGTTTCTGCAATTTTGTCATGGATTTTTTTAA
>CAZCSI010000022.1:0-7558 GCA_964501525.1 uncultured Candidatus Saccharibacteria bacterium
TTGGGTGGCTGAGGAGATTCGAACTCCCATCACTCCCTCCACAGAGGAGCGCTCTAACCATTGAGCTACAGCCACCATTGTAAAACTACCGCTTGGTGCCCCCACCTGGACTCGAACCAGGATCCCAGGCTTAGAAGGCCCGTGTTCTATCCATTGAACTATGAGGGCAAATATTTATCTCCTAGAAACTTAAAGGTTAAAGAAAGCTCACACATAAAAACTTTCTTGCACATCACTAAAGTAATTGTAGAGTAAACAAGGGGTCTTAGTCAACAGTATACCCTTCTTCGCTCTCTTCTTGGCTGGTTTCTTCTTGAATAACTTCTTCCTGACTTATTTCTTCCTCGGGCAGCTTGATAAGGTTAAAGTATTCTTTATCTTCCAGTCCCCCTGACTCCTCTCTTTCTTTGTCCAATCTTTCAACCGCCCTTTCTATAAGCTGTCTGTCAACCCCCAATTGGGAGCTCTCAGCAACTATAACATCTGGAAAGGCGTAATGATAATAAATAACAAGTCCGAAAAAAGCCTCAATCAAGAAAAAGAAAATATAAAACAGGAAGGCCCTGCGCACTATAGTTTTAGGCAGTCTTTTTAGAAAATTAACAATTTTCTTAAGATTAATCTTAAGGCGCATAAGATAAAACTTCAGTTAAAATAGTGAACTGCACCGACTCTTGATAAGTAGAAATATTTAAACCCTCAACCCTCACCAGGTAGTGAACATGCTCCAATTTGTCCAAGAAGCGAAGACAGGAAGCAACCTGCCCTTCAACTGTTATTCTAACGCTGACAGGGTTTATCTTCTCTCCACTTCTGACCGGCTCCCGATTCAGAAACGTAATGTCAGCCTCTACCCCCGCCTCCTCCGCTATCTTTTCTATCTCTTCTACAAACTCAACAGGAAGCTTGGGGTTGATAAAACAAGCTTTCAGAGTTTCAAACTCTTCAATAAGATGAGAGTTCCGACTGTGCCAAATAGAAACTTCTTTTTCTTTTTGTGCAGTTAAGGCTAGCTCTTTTTTGATGTCAGCCAATTGTTTAGAGGCTCCCTGGACTTGTAAAAAAAGATAAATATTGCCGGCGGCTCCCGCCGCAACCAGAGAGAGCAGCAGCACAATTAGAATCAGTGTTTTTTGCTCGGGGCTCATTTTATTCATGGTCCTTAACAATAAACGAGACTGAAAACTCAATATCAACTCTTTTAACCCAACTGGAAGGGGGAAAGGAGACAGAGTCAAACTCCTGCTCTAAGTTGTCTTTGAGCTCAAGCAGCAAGTTGCGATTTGGAGAGTACCCGGAAAGGGATACTTTTGATTCTTCTGCCTGATAAGAAAGGTTGTAAACAGCAACTTTTTCAGGCTTGGCTTGATTTATACGCTCTAAAACGTTAATGGCGGAAGTGTATTCCGATTCATAAAAGACAACCTTTTCCGCTGCTTGATTAAAAAGAGCGATCTCCTCTTTCAATTCTTCTTCTTGGGAGGAGATGATTTTCCCTTGAGCCCTTTCTAAAATCTTTTCTTCGAAAACAATCTTACCCCTCAAACTGAAGAGGGTCCCGCACAACATCAAAGCAAGAGAAGCCAAAAGGGTTAAAAAAACAAAACCCAAAATCAAAAACTCTTTTATCTTTCTTTCTCTTCTTAGCTTGTACCTCTCTTCTTGTGGAAGAAGATTAATCATAATAGTCTTTTTTACCATCAAAACCCTTCCTCTTGTTCTTCCCTTACCCCCCTAAGGGCTAAGCCTAAAGCAGTAGTGTATTTCAAGGATTGGTCCCGGCTCATTTTGGGACTTCTCTTGGAAGGGTCGGGGATGATATTAACCCAGGGATCAGCCCTTTCAACTGTTGTCCACAAATGTTCTTCTAAAAAAGCGGGTAAACCCTTCATAGAGGCTCCGCCTCCGCAAAGAAGAATCTTGTCTATTGTTCTTTTATCAACAGAAAGGTGCTCGTGCGAGGCATGTGTTAAGTAAAAACTTTCACATCTTTCAATCTGCTCTATCAAATCCGTCAAGGGAGGAATAAGAGCGTCGAATACGCCTCCCGCAACTTCTTTCTTAACGCCCTCTCCATTCTTAAATCTGATCACAATATCCTTGTCCAGTCCGAACCTTTTCTTTAATTCTCTGGCCGCTTTAGTAGAAACTTCAAACTCCTTAGCAATGGCCCTGTCAAAGGTGCTTCCGCATACCATGCTCGAGGAAATAAACCTCAAACTGTGGCCGGCAAAGACAACAAAACGGGTTTTGTTTCCCCCCAGCTCAATAATGAAAACTCTGCTGTCAATTTTTTCATCCTTGACAACTGCCCGGGTTACGGCCTGAGACTCTATCTCAAAACAAACCGGATTGAGACCCGCTTTCTCCAGTACGGAGAAGTAGGGGTCGACTACATCTTTTGGCAAAGCAGAAATTAAAATATCAAGATGGTCCAAACTATCTACGATGGGCTCCACTACTTGAAAATCCAGATAAACCTCGTCTTTGGGTACGGGAATGTATTTTTCGGCTTCAAAATAAACAGCTTTTCTAATCTGAGACAGCTCCATCTTCGGCATCTGGATTACCTGAACAAAAGCTTTTTCTTCAGGTAAGGACGCCACCACATCTTTTGTCTTTAATTTCCCTTTTGCTTTTGTCAACATTTTCTGAAGTGCATCTACGAGTGCCTTTTCCTTCAAAATGTTTCCCTCCTTAACAATCCCGGGTTCCAGGAAAAATTCATCAAAATAGGCCAGTTCAAAACCTCGCCTTTTTGCTTTAAGCTTCAACACCTTGATGGAATAGTCTGAGATATCTAAACCAAAGGCATTGCTTTTTAAGTTCAAAAAATTAAACATACATCAGTGCGTAGAGTCCTGAATACAGGATCCTAATGTCTCATTTATTGTAGCACAAAAGAAATTCATTTTATTTCTTCCCATCGGCTTACACTCCATCCTCCACCCGTCCCCGAAACAAAGTTCGATTCAGCCAGACCTGATTCATACTCTACAACAGCGTTATTATCCAGATAAACCTTGTACCCGGTAACCTCTCTGCAGTCAATGTTGTTTCTAAGAACAATCAGCCCCTGCGTGGTATAAAATATAGCCGCTTCAGCATTATTATTGACACGAACGGCAGGATTATCCAGATCGTCTTTTTCTGGATGAGTGGAAAGTATCATCAGGTAGCTGCCTTCTTGTCCTGTTCCGGACAGGTGGGCATTGTTTCTGACCTTCACCTTGCCATCAGCCATCATGATTCCGCTCGATGACCCATAAGTTTCAGGGTCCAGGCTGATAACCGCATTGTTAGTTATATCTATCCCGCCGGTTACCCATACAGTACCCGTAATACGCAGATCCGCCCTGTTTCCAAAACTAAGATTGCCTTCAATTTTTACCGGTCCCAAGTATGTGGTCTCTCTGGCAGGCACCTGGTGGTCGCCCGCAATAATATTTCCTTCTTCTTCTATATCTGTTTTCCAATTATCAACCTGGTCCTGAGAAATAGGCAGAGGTTCTACAGGGATCTCTTCTGCCTGGGAGGAAACGGCTCCGCCTATCGTACAATCACCCACGCCTCCTCCCTCCACATAAGTAAAATCCCCTCCTATATCAGAGCCGTCGCAGTTATAGGCTTTGGCGTTTTCGCCTACGATAAGTCCTTCGATGCGGTTTCCGTTCTGAGCTACAATAGCGGTGTTGTCAACTTGACCCTTTCCACCCTTTACCGCTATGATGCTCCCGTTAGAATATACGTTTCCTTTGATGCGAGCGTTGTTGCCCATCAGAATACCCCCTTCTCCCGCCTGCGCCCCGTAATAAAATGATATTTCATCGGAGGTTACTTCATAAACAATCTCTACTTTTCTTTTCTGCCCTTCAACATCGCCTATGGACCTGATTGTCCTGGCGCCTCCTACCTTATCCGAGATACTGACCTCCACCTCGCCTTCATCGGTTTGAAAAGTATAGGAGCTCTGCCAGGGCAGGTCTTTTCTAAACCTCAGAAGGGCGTCTTCTATCCCCGATTCAGCCAAATAATAGGCGCGGACAGAGTTGTAAGAACGGTATGAAGCTTTTGTGCCCTGCAAAACCAGTAAAGAGGTAAAAACGCCCAATAAGATCAGGCTGGACAAAAGAATAATGGAGGTTAAAAAAGCAGCGAATCCTTTGTTATTAAACATATATTAGTATCTTCTTAAAGAAACAGTTGAGTTTAAGTTGACGGAAACATCAAGTTCCTTCTTATTGTTCGGATTCTCGTGGGAAAGTGCCAGGTTGATGGTAACCGAACCCGGGTCGCCCGCGCTCTGTTCTATGAAAAAGCTGTCTACTACAACATTTTCTCCCGTCAAAAGCATAGGAGGCTCAAACTCTTTTTTAATACAAATCCCTTGTCCGCACTGGTAGAAATCAATATAAGTTGAGGCTTCTCCTTCTGGAATCCCCTTCTTGGTCTCCAACGAAAGCTGGCTGGAATCAGTAGTCGGAGTATAGATACCCTGCGAATTCCTTGTCTCTTTTACAATACGAGCAAGCGTAAGCCGAGCGCTACTGGTTATTCTTTCAGTCGCTTCTATCTTCGCCCTGGTAATAATCACCCAATAAAGCAAAGAGCTGAGCCCTAAGATAACCACGCTCAATACGCCTATGTATATCAACAGCTCTATAAGGGTGAATCCTTTTTCTCTGTCAGGTATCATAATTATCTCCAATTGGTCACGTAAAAAGAAGAGGTAAAAAGCTTGTTATCGGGCGCCTCGATAGTAACAATCACCTTACGGGTATCCGCATCAACGCTGCCTCCGCTTGACACCATATCCCCGTTTGAGTCCCTATTTACCTCATGCAGCACCACCCATCGGGTCATGCTTTGTTTGTCCTCTCTTCCGGAGACGAGAACCCATTCACCGGATATTTTTTCAGGATGGTACTCTGCTTCCAGCTCGAGAACCCCCACTCCATCAACAGACCATTCCGTATTGTCTTTAAAGCTCCTTACCTCTTCTATCGTGGTCCTAAGCAAAGACTCTGCCCGAAAAGAATTTTGATTAACACGTACGGTTTTAAGAAAAAAGGAAATTAGACCCAATATGGAGCTGAAAGCAATAACAACTATCACGGAAGCTATTAAAACCTCTATAACAGAAAATCCTTTTTCTATTTTGTGTTTAGAGATCATTCCCATATCAGTTCCCCCGTATAAATAGAAGAACTGTTTGTGTTTAGCCCGTCAGCCGAATAGCTGATGAGCGGACCGCTTGAATCACCGCTGAGACTGACAGAAAGAGCTTTATCGTTGTATCTTCTGTCTCTGTGAATACAAAACTCCGTATCCGGGTTATTTAAGCGTTGTGTCTGAAGGGTCAACCGCTGCAAAGAATCGTCAACCTCAATCTCTCCCTGCCAATAAAACTGATCCCCCCGCATATTGGAATCCATTGGTATCTCGTATTCATAAACCGAACCATTGTATTCAAAGCTGAGAATTACTGATTCGGTCAATACGTCTATTGTCCTTGTATAGCTAAAATGAACATGGCGTGAGTCCTTGTTTCTTGACTCGTCAGAAGGAGAGCCGGAATCCTTCATATCGATCTGTCCCATTCTGCTAACATATACTGTTTTTGTTTTTTCCAAATCCCGCGCAGAGGCTAAGGCAACATAGCCCCAGCTTGAAGTTTCCCCTGTAATTTTCTGAAAAACAACTTCGTTTCCCTCGGCTAAGGATATGGTCTCAAGCCGTATATCGGAAGGAAAAAAGTAATCTTCATCAAATGACGGGTCTCTCAGAGAATAACTGGACCCTTTAAAAAATATGAGCGCGTTCGGAGTGCTTTGGTCGTCAAAGTAAACCCCATATCGACTATCGTCTTGAGAACTAACGGTTCTTGTCCGAGCATCTTCCAAAAGAATAACCACTCTTTCCACCACCTCGTTCAATTCTGTTTCCGCCCGAAAAGAACTCAAAACCAATATTGAGATAGAAAACAAAACAATAACTATGGTTATAAGAACCAGAATCTCTATCAGGGTAAATCCTATATTTTTATCTTCTCTCAAAATCACCTCGATTATTTTACTGTAATGCCCCCAGCATCGAGTACATGGGTTGGATCATGGAAATCGCAAAAAAGCCGACCGCACCTCCGATTAAAAGCATAACGATCGGCTCCACTATTGAAGCCATGTTCTGGGTGGCTCGAGTCACCTGCTCTTCGAAAAAAGAAGCCAGCTTATCCAAAATTTGAATCGACTCCCCCGTTTCCTCCCCCACCGCCATCATTTGAATCACAAGCGGAGGGTATATATCCTCGTATGCCCCCAGAGCCTTAGAAAGATTCTCTCCTTTGACAACTTTTTCTGCCGAACCCTCAATGGCTTTTTTAAAATAGAGATTGCCCGCTGTTCCCGATGTAATCTCCAGCGCCTCAGGCAAAGAAACTCCTGCAGCGATTAAAGAGCTTAAACTTCTTAATGTGTAAGCGCTGTTAATTTTTCTCACCAGCGGGGAGATGATGGGAGAGTGTAAACCCAAAAAGCTGACGATTTTCTTGGCCGGCTTTGTTCTCAGGATGTAAGCAAAGATAAAAGCAAAAGCAACACCTCCGCCTATGAACAAATACCATTGGCTGGATAAAGCGTTGCCCAGGCCTATTACAAACCTTGTGGTAGCAGGAAGATCGATTCCAAGCTCTTCAAAGGTTTCGGCTATTTTAGGGACAACCATAACAAGCATGGCAAGACCTATACCTATCATGGCTACGATAATAACCGCCGGATAAATCAAAGCTCCTATTATCTCCGACCTTAGTTCATACTCCCTTTCCATTTGCCTTGACAGCACCTCTAAAACTCCTGCCAGGTCTCCGCCCGCCTCTCCCACCTCTATCATACTTAAAAACATATTGGAAAAAATACGAGGGTATTTCTTAAGAGTTTCAGAAAAACTGTTGCCTTTTAATAAACCTTCCCTGATCTCTTTCAAGGTTTTGGAGAAACTCCTGTTTTCTGACTGCTTTTCCAGAACCTCTAATGCGCGGGGTAGAGAGAGGCCCGCTTCAACCATTACCTTCAAATTGCGGACAAACATTAACTTCTCCGTAAGAGATACACCGCTTAAAAAAGGAAGGGACAGATTTATCTTCTTCTTATCTCCCTTTTTACGGGCTGAAATTAAAATAAGGTTTTCAGCTCTTAAAATATGTGCCAGCTCAGATTCGCTTTCGGCCACCACCTCTCCTTTCCGGTCTTCTCCCTGCTCTGTTTTAGCCTTGTAAATATATCTGGGCATAGTTAATTATGGATTAATCTACTATCACCCTCAGCACCTCCTCGATGGTGGTAATCCCCTGGGCCGCCTTGCACAATCCGTCTTCTACCATAGTTGCCATCCCCTCTTTTCTCGCCTGCTCTCTTATTTTTTCCGAGGTAGCTCTGTCTACCACCATCTCTTTAATGGTTTCGGTTACAGGCAAAACCTCAAAAATACCGATTCTGCCTCGATAAGCCTCTTCATCCTTTTTGGACTCAGTCCTATAAAAAGGTATCTCTGTTATGGGCAC
>CAZCSI010000023.1:0-6737 GCA_964501525.1 uncultured Candidatus Saccharibacteria bacterium
TCGTCCCCGCCAGTTTGTAGTAAAAATCCCCAGTTTTTCTGGGGATTTTACTTTGAAACAAGAATATCGTAAAACTAAGCAGATGGTTGAATCTACTTGGCTCCTAAATATTTTTAATTCTCCAGTATTATCGAAGTGGAGGTAAGGTCTTACCTCCCAAAGCCATGATTATCAACCGGCCTTTTCGAGGAACTCGATAAGAGGAGCGTTATAAAATGGTATATCCCTTTTTTTATTCTTGTCTTCTACCAGAAGATCAAGCTTGGCTAACTCACGCAACAGAGACATGGCCGTATTATGGGTACAACCTAAAATATCCTTAGCCTTACTTCCTGTGATCCCGGGATGGGTAAAGGTCGCCTCCACTAATTTTCTTATATATGGACTCTTGATTTCCTTTCCAGCTCTATCTTGATATCGCCGGAACAAAGAGTAAATTTCTTCTAGAAGCTCTCGTGACTTTTCTGCTTGTTCCTTTGCTCCCCGTAAGAAGAATAATAACCAGCTTTTCCAGTCTTCATCCGTGGTCACCTTTAGTAGCAAGTTATAGTATTCATCTCTGTTTTTGAGTAGATAGCCGCTTATATAAAGAAGTGGATACTCAAGCACCCCCTCTTTCAAAAGAAATAAGGGGATGAGGACTCTGCCCAGCCTTCCATTGCCATCGGCGAAAGGATGGATAGCTTCGAACTCGTAATGAATCGCA
The DNA here is from genome assembly GCA_964501525.1 of uncultured Candidatus Saccharibacteria bacterium. Lineage (GTDB taxonomy): Bacteria > Patescibacteriota > Minisyncoccia > Minisyncoccales > CAYTKG01 > CAYLVJ01. The sequence continues at coordinate 707 of CAZCSI010000023.1, forward strand.
GCACACTTGAGCAGGGAAGGCGCATTAGCATTTTGATTAATGTACCTTTCTAACCCTGTCATCAACTCGTCTACTTTTTTAGCAGGAGGAGGGAGATAAATAATTGAGTCGACAGCTTCTCGTCGCGCTACAACGTTTGGTCCTTCCCGAAAATCTCCTGGTCTTTTTATGTCGCCTCTTACCTCTTGAAGTAATCTTTTGTGCATTTTTTTTGTCACCCTGCTAACTAGCGGTAATCTCTTGAGAAGCTTCAATCCTAGGTAGGTAGCCTCTCTGTGATTTATTACCTCTAATGATTCCTCTTGTATTTTCCCTGACAACTCCACGCCGGCATCGCGTTTTACTATATCAAGTGCGGTGGCTTGAGTTCCTTCTATGCGCGAACTTGATAATGCTTCTCGCAGGAGTAAAGGAACTATTAACAGGTCTGGATTTGGCACTATGCGAGCATAGCTATTTAAGTTTCCAATAGCAACACCGGCTTCTCCTAGAAGCTTAACTAATCTGTCATCATAGTAATTTTTTAATTCTGGAGGAAAAACATCCCTGTATTCAGGAACTTTTCCTGTGCCTCGTATGGAAGATATGTCCTTAAAGGTTAACATAAGCGAATTATTATATCACTTTATGCTATTATCTTTACATAAAGAGGTCGTAAAGTCAATATATCGACATAACATGATATTTATAGTACCCTCTCTTTTGTTTTGATTTTTGCACCACTCCTGTATACAGAACCCTAGGAGATGTTAAGTTGACGATAGCTCTATTACCTCCTCGATTTGAGCAAACTCTTGCTCTATTTCGTTTCACCCCATCGTTCTAAAACTGTCCCACTGTCCCCGCTTACGGTACAACTTTTGAAAAGCCAGACTTTTGTCTGGTTTTTTGTTTCCCAGATTCTGTGATAACCTAAAGTATATGAATAAGAAAGCAAGAGGAGAGGAATTGTTAGAAACTATTCAGAGGTTTTCTAAAAAACTACCAAAGTTTCCAGATGGTAGAATTGATTACACCGATTCCAAGATTTCACCAGTGATAATAGTCTTTGTAAGACATAAAAATAAGATCCTTGCTCTTAAGCGAAGTAACAAGGTTCTAGCTTACAAAGGAATGTGGAGCACGGTTGCAGGTTTTTTAGATGAGGTTAAGCCTATTGAAGAAAAAGTTAAAGAAGAACTGAAAGAAGAGCTAAATATTAACGAGAGGAATATTTTGTCTATTAGCATAGGTGAACCTTACAAGTTTAACGATAAAGAAATAGACAAGATTTGGCTAAGATATCCGATCCTCGTAGATGTAAGAGAAAGGCCAGCAATAAGACTAGACGAGGAACATAGTGATTACAAGTGGGTTACGAAAAAAGGGTTTAGTAAGTTAAGCTCGATCCCTGGGACAGAAATTACTTTAGAATATGTTTTCCAATAAGGGCCGGTGAGAATGCATAAGATGTTTTAATATATTGACGTTGTTTTGTTTGTGTAAAATCTAGCCAAGGCGGTTTTTGTTTTGAGCAGTATTTACTGGTAAGATGAACTAATGAGGAAGTTCAAGTTTGAAAAATTGGTAAGAGATAAGATTGAAAAAAGAATTAAAAGCAGGGGCGCGAATGTTGATAGTTTCGTGCTGGATGATAAGCAGTACATTGAAGAGCTAAAGAATAAACTCTTAGAAGAAACCAAAGAGTTTGTTTCTGCCGAGAGAAAGAAATTGATTGAAGAGTTGGCTGATGTCCAGGAAGTTATTAATTATCTTTTATTAACTTTGGACGTCGATAAGGAGAAGCTTGAAGAAAAACAGCGAGCAAAGATTAAAGAGAGAGGTTCTTTTAATAGAAGAATCTATATCAGAAGTGTTGAGGTGCAAAATGACGATCCCTGGGTTGATTACTACTCATCCCGTCCTCATAAATACCCTGAGGTTGGGAAAGAGAAAGCTGAAAGAAGGGTAAAGCTAGGCAGGTACAGACACTTCAAAGGAAAAGAATACGAAGTATTGGGCGTTGCTCGACACAGTGAGACCTTGGAAAAACTGATAGTCTATAGAGCTCTTTACGACTCTGGAGAGTTCGGCCCGAATGCTTTATGGTTAAGCCCGAAAGAGATGTTTCTCGGGGTGGTTAAGCGAGATGGTAAGAAAATGCCTCGGTTTATATACATCGACTAAAATAAATATAAACAATATGAACAACCCTTCTCACAAAAGGCTTCACGAGGTTGTTATTACAGCTATTATTGTCAAAGATGGTAAATATCTTATCACCAGGCGCTCTGCCAACAAGAGGAGGTTTCCTAAAAGATGGGTTGTTCCGGGTGGCAAGCTGGAGATTGAGGACTATATCTCCTTGCCCAAAGATACCAACCATTACTGGTACAATGTTTTGGAAAGGGTTTTAAGAAGGGAAGTAAGAGAAGAGGTAGGTATTGAAATAAAGAACATCAAATACGTGACAAGCTTAGCTACTATACACGAAGACGGCAACCCTTCTCTTGTTATTTCTTGTTTGGCTGATTACGACTCAGGAGAGATAAAGCTGCAGGAGGGTGAAGCAGACAAGTTTGCTTGGGTGAGCTTAGAAGAAGCAAAAGATTACGACCTGATCGATGGGATATATGACGAGTTGGTAATGGCTGAAAAGCAGTTAAAAGGAGAAAAGACAGAGTGGCAGAGATTTGAATAGTGCTTTCACCCACCAGTTTTTAACAAAGAGCTTGTTTGAAAAATAAAATTCTCCTGGTTTTTAATTTCTGCTACCCATCTCATCGTTCTAAAATCGTCCCACCGTCCCCGCTTCTAAACTATAGTAGAGCGCCCAGTTTGAGCTAGGTTTTTGTTTTTTATATTTTATGTTAGGATTAATTGATGGAAAATAAGAACAAAAAAATTGAAAAGATAAAGAAGAAGATTCTTCCTATCCTAAGATCCTATAATGTAGAGAGGGCGGGTTTTTTCGGGTCTTTAGCTAAAGGCGATTTAAACAAAGACAGTGATATCGATATCTTGGTAGAAATTAATTCTGACCTAAGCCTTTTAGATTTCGTCGGTCTAAAATTAGAACTTGAAGAAGCTACGGGCAGGAAGGTTGACCTTGTCGAGTACAGTACAATAAAACCAGCTCTTGAAAAATATATTTTTTCTCAAGAGGTTCAAATTATATAAAAAAAGAAGAAAGAGATCCGAAAGTGTATCTGGATGATATTTTAGAGAGCATAGAAAGAATAGAAAAAATATCACAGAAGAAGATTTCCACTCAGGTTTACAGCCTTAGGACTCTATTATCAGGCGCCTAGAGATAATTGGAGAAGCAGTCAAGAATATTCCTGAAGAGATACGAGAGGAATACCCCGAAACACCTTGGAAAAAAATTGCTGGAATGAGGGACTTTCTAATCCACGAATATTTTGGGGTTAATCTTAATAGGGTATGGAAAGTTATTGAAGAAGATTTAGATGAATTAAAGAGAAACATAGAGATTATAATGAAGAAAGAGGTGTAGCTCTTTCTCTAGACTATTGTTCTAAAATCGTTCCACCGTGCCTGCTCTACGATACTAACTTACCTCAGCTTAGCCGGGTTTTTGTTTGAATAAGTTTTGTTGTAAGATAACCAAAGAAGTTTATATAACCAATTATTACTCAACTACAAAATGGAACAAGAACAAATAAAAAGACTTGCTTCTTTTTTCTTTGAGGCAGGAACTCTAAGAAAGATTCCAAGAAGCCATCAGCAGACCCTTTTAATACAGGACCTTTCAGACAATATTGCTTCTCATTCTTTTAGAGTGGCGCTTATCGGTTATTTTTTAGCAGAAAACTTGGGAGCTGATTCAAGCAAGGTTGTTAAGATGTGCCTTTTTCACGACTTGGAAGAGGCAAGGACAGGAGATCAGAATTGGCTTCATAAATCATACATCAAATCTTTTGAGGGCGAGGTTAGAGAAGACCAGGTGGAGGGCATTCAAAACACAGAAGAGTTCAAAGATCTTTCTCGAGAATACGATGAAAGAAAAACCTTAGAGGCAAGAATTGCCAAGGACGCTGACTATCTTGATGAGATTCTGCTTTTGAAGGAATATGTTTGGCAGGGAAGCAGGGAAGCAGAGGACTGGCTTCATTTTGACGAAGAAGAAAGGAATGAACAGGAAAAAAGGTTGAGTACTGATTTAGCTAAAGAGTTAGCAAAAGAAATAAAAAAGCAGAATCCAAGTGACTGGTGGCAAAACTACTGGTCTCCTAGGAAAAGAGAGGAGTAATTGTGGACCACATAGCCATAATGAAAAAATCATGGAAACTGCTTCCCAAGATACTTGATGGAACCAAAAAAATAGAGTCAAGATGGTACAAGATAAAGGCCTGCCCTTGGGATAGAGTTAAGAAAGGGGACACTCTTTACTTCAAGGACTCGGGAGCGCCGGTGACTATTAAATCAAAAGTGAACCGGGTGGCCCAGTATGGGGTTGAGAGTAACGAGGAAGCAAGGGAAATACTTAGAAAACATAAAAATCAACTGGGTATCGAAGAGGTACCGGACAAGGTAAGTGACTATGTTAAGGACAAGAAATATGCCATATTGGTGTTTTTTGACTCTGTTGAGATGATAAATCCTTTTGATATAGACAAAACAGGCTTTGGTGTACAGGCAGCCTGGCTTACTGTTAAAAACATTGAAGACATAAAACTATAAGGGGCTAAGAGATAACATTTCTTCTGAACGAAGCATCAACTCTTCCGGTTCCTTAACTAAAGCTATCTATCTCAAGGTTTTAAAATCGTCCCACCGTCCCTGCTTCAATTACCCAGCCTAGCTGGGTTTTTGTTTTTAAGTTGATATTTTGTTGGTTTACTGTTTTAATAACTTAAGCGATAAAGAGAGGATGTAGACAAGGAGGAAGCATGTCTAGAAAGAGTAAGCTGCTCATTGGATTTATGTTCTGCGTTAGTTTGCTGTTGGCTTTTTTCTTTTACCTCATAGTAGGTGTTACGTCACTTGGTGGTCCCACAGCTTTTGTTGTTGGCCTCATCATCGGGGGGTTAACAACAATTCTTCTCTATTTCAGTCTTTCTCCGCCCAGCGTCACAGTGGCGGCAATAATAGAGGAGGGCCCCTTACTTTTAGTGAGACAGTCTGGGGAAGAAAGCTGGGGGCTTCCAGCGGGACACGTTGAGCTGGGTGAGTCCCTGATAGAGGCTGTGAAGAGAGAGGTAAGAGAAGAAACCGGCGCAGAAATTGTGGTAACTGGGATTCAGGGTGTCTACACTATTGCCGGTGGAATTCTTCATATCGGGGTAGTGTTTATTGCCAGAAGAACAGTTTCAGGAATGCTCCGCCCCATTGAGGCTGATACAGGAGAAGCCCAGTGGTTCACAAAAGAGGAGGTGAATGAGCTCTTACAAGAAGGAATACTTTACAGGCCGGACTTCAACCGTAGAACGATTGGAGACTGGCTTAAAGGGAAAAGGTTTCCACTGGAAGTTCTAAATGAAGCTTCGGAGACCTAATAGGTAAACTTGATGGAGGTGATTAGGGTGGCAAGAGGAATTGAAGAGGCCGTAGAAGCCGCTATGGCGGTTCTCCGAAGAGACGGGCTCTATCCTGGCAACGCGTGGACGGATGGAAGAAAGATAACGAAGGAGGAGGTTGAAGAAGTCCGTTCTGCAATTGCGAATGCTATATGGGACAGCACGATAGCCCTATCTGAGAAGTCGGAGTAAGCCTTTCCAGCTGAGCGTCCTGGGTTAACAGACGCTCAAGCAATCATAGGCGCCAGGTAATTATGTCCTGGCGCTTTTCTTTTCTTAGATTTTAAGCAGAGTTTGTGTTTCAGACGTTAATTCTTCAGGTTTTTGAGCCGAATTAATCCGCTTCATCGTTCTAAAATCGTCCTACCGTCCCTGCTTCAATTACCCAGCCTAGCTGGGTTTTTGTTTTGAGAAAACACTAAGCGTCTGTACATGTTACCTGAAAAACTTGAAGCCCCTGACAGTCTATGGCAAAATGGTGGAAGCTCTTTACGTACCTGATGGATTCAGGC
>CAZCSI010000024.1:0-6651 GCA_964501525.1 uncultured Candidatus Saccharibacteria bacterium
AGCCGTTTGAAACCTGGTCTCCGAGCCAGGGCGTGATTCGATTATCTTTACTGTTCTGATAAAAAGTGAACTGGGACCCGGATTCGGAAATTATAAATCCGAACTCGGGGTTGGAGATTACGTTTGTCCAGGGTGCGGGAGTATCCTGTCCGGAATCAAGAGTGAGAACATATTCTTGTTTTTCATAATCGAACCCTCCCAGCTGGTTATAAAAAAGAAGTTTATTTTTGTCGAACAGGTCCTGAATTTCGGTTTCCCGCTTCAACGTTTGTTTTTCAGGGAAGGGAATGGGCTCCCTGTTTTTTTCCGCCTCATATTCCAACTGTTCTTTTAAAGAGCCCTTTTCTCCGCTTAAAGAAACATGAGCCAGGGCTTTGATTAAAACCCGGTCTTCTTCAGGCATCAAGTCGTCTCTTAATATAAATATGTTGCCTCGGCTTTCGGTCCAGACCTCCGTCGTTCTTTTTGCGCTCAGCATGGCTATTTTTTCTTCAAGGTCCTTTTTATACCCTCCGCCCCCCTGGTTAAGGATGACAACGTCAAACACAAACCCTTTTCTTCTCCAGAACCTCTGGGCTCTGGTTGCCTGCCGGATCAAAGGAAGGTGGGTCAAGTCTGAAGCTGTAATTAAAACAATAGGATTGTCTCCGGAGATGGAGTATCCCCACAAGTCCTTTGTTTTTTTGCGGTTTTTCTTTATCTCAGCCGTGTTTCTTAAATTATGTTTGGGCCATAAAATAGAAGCAGCTAATTTTTGGAAAATCAAGGTTTCTTCCGCAGAAAAAGTCAACTGTCTCATCTCCAGCTGGCCGTAACTTTCTCCCAAGCGGACCGCCCTGTTGACAGCGCTCATCTTGGAGTACTTATCGGCTAGAAAACGGACCTCTTCTTGGTTAAAAGAGACAGCGTTGGTAAAAGCTATTCTTCTTTTTTCTCCGGGTGCCAGTTTAATTTTTGTTCTCAAGCTCATTATCGGGTTCAAAGTGTAACCGGATGAACCGGAAAGCCGGCGTTCCAGTGCTTTCGGGTTTTTGATAGTTCTTCCGCGGCTGACAAACTCTCTTTGATCGCAGGAAAACTCAATATCTTCTTTCTCCCCTCCTGCTATAGTGTGTGCGGCCCAGAGAGGTGTTTCTTTTTGAGTCTTTGTTTTTCTGTGGAAGAGAAGAGTGTTGTTTTCAGGCAGAAACTTTGAGGAAACAAACATGTTGGAAAAAAGCGGATGAACGAGGTCCTGTTCCGCGGGGCTCATCGTTATTTCTCCGTAACTTGTAATCTCTAATTCTTTAACCTCGGAGCTCTGATTTGCCAGGGTTATTTTTCTTATCTCCACGTTTTCACGAGGAGGCACCACTATTTCTGTTTTGGACTCTATACCGTTGTCCTGCCTCACGAACTCGATCTTGTTTTCATGCTGAAGCATCTGATAACTGTCTGGTTTTTTCTTGGTGGGCTGAAAAGTAGGGGACCATACTTGCTGTGTGTCGAGGTCTTTGATATAGAAAAAGGTTCCGCAGTCTCTTTTGGTTGGATCATGCCTGAACCTGGTAAGATAAAAATGCTGGAATTTTGAGAATCCGCTGCCGGACTCATCCATCATAACCTGATATTTTCCGTTGGAAAGAAAGTAAGGGCTCGCGGTTTCCGGGCAGGGAGTTTGCAGTGAAACGGGGAAGAATCCGTATTTTTCCCGTGTCATACGCGCCGGTCTGGGCTTTTTGAACTTGTGCAGTTCAAGCACAGGAACTTTGTATGGTACTTTTTCTTCTAAAAAGTGTTCTATGGATTTAATGCGGGGATCATTAAAGAGGTGTTTTGACATCGGGTTTTTGTGAAGGCGGGCGTTGATAGCCATCAAACTCAGGCTTTTATGGTGCGAGAAGTAGGTGGGAACAATAACGCTTTTTAACCCTGCAGGAACTCTTTGAGGAGTATAGTCGACAGCGTCGTAAAAGCCGTATTTTCCTTCCAGCTCCTGTTTTTTCAGTCTTTCTATGTTTTTGACCGCTTTGTTTGGAAACTCGGGAAGAGCCAGCAGGGTAGAGTAGGGGCTTACCACCAACTCCTTTTCCAGGGAAATTTTAACTCCCAGCTCCGGCACACCGAACGCCTTGTATAGATAGAACCCCTCAACATTTTGAATGTTGTAGGCGCTTTCTGACATTCCCCAAGGCACTTTCTTTTTTATCGCGTAATTTATATGCTTCTTAACAGCTACCTCTGTTGTTTCGTGAAGCAGAGTGTCTGGATAGGTTTCCATCATAAGGTTGGGCATCAAATACTCATACAAGGATCCGGCCCAGGAAACGACTGCTTTTTTGTTTCCAAGCTCGGTCAAGCTCCTTCCCATCTTGAACCAATGCTTAGGCGCAATGTCGCCTTTGGCTATGGCTATGAAACTGGCTAATCTTGATTCAGACCCGAGAAAATTATAGTAAATATTGTCCAGCTCTTTTTTGTCTGTTCTGTAGCCCAAGGACAAAAGCTTCTTTTCTTTGTTGTAGAGAAAACCGAACTCCATCCTGTCAACCAGGCTGTCATATCTCTGGGCCAGGTTGTTGCATCGTTTATTCACGCTTTTCACTGCTTTTTTCGGGTTGTACTCAAACCCGCTTCTTTCGTAGTAAAAATCATCTATGGTCAAGCTTATTCTTTCCAGCCAGTAAAATACTTCTCTGAGTCCGGACGGCTCTTCTGTCTCAGATTCTTTTATTTTCTGAGTTAAAAAAGCTCTGAGGGGAAACACGGCTTTTTTGATATTTTTAAGATAGTTTTGGCGCGGCTTCCCCGGAGAGCTGTTGATTAGGTTTTGGAGGTTTTTGAGTTTTTTCTGATATTCTTTTTCATTTTTAAGAACAGCAGATTCTTTGTGCAGGAAAGATAAACTGTCTTTCAGCCCCGGAGTCATTCTGGTTACGGGGAAAGGGTTCTTTTTAAGAGTCAGCAGTGCGTTTTTGACAATAATAAGCGAAGCGGCCAAGTTTCCGCTGTCCACGCTGGAGATATAAGAAGGGGGGAGTGGTTCGAGGTTTTTTACATTATGCCAGTTATACAGGTGGCCCCGATATTTTTTAATCTTCTCCAAAGTGGCAAGAGTTTGTTCCAAAAGATTCAAGAGCTTAAGCGTGGATATATAACCCAGGTCATGAGCTGAAATCGTGGAAAGAAGGTAAAAACCAATGTTGGTGGGCGAGGTTCTCCAAGCTATTCTTTTTTGTGCGCTTTCCTGATAAGTGTCAGGCGGGAGAAAATTAGTTTCAGGGCTCACCAGGTCGTCGAAGAATCTCCAGTTTTTACGCGCCAACAGGCGCAGCTTTCTCTTTCTTTTTAAACCTATTTTTCTGCCCTTAACCAAAGGCCTGCTTATCCACCAGGCAGCAACTGGAGAAAGGATCCACATAAAAGAAAAAACCTGGATGGTTGCGCCCTTGTTCATCAGTCGGCTTGCTGCCAAGCAGGCAATACCAACTATGACTCCTTCTTTCATAAACCAGATCGAACTCATAAGCGATTTTTCTTTTTGCTCTTCTGCGGTAGACGAGGTGGTCCATTGAAGGAGCTTTTTACCGGTTATATGTTTTCTGAAAAGAGCCAGCATCATGCCTTTTAACATCAGAACTGCCTGGTGGGCCAAGAAAATAGTTTCCAGACTTAATCTTTTCAAGCTCAATGAGATTTTTTTACCCCAGTTAAAACTGGCTGAAATCCTCTTCAAGCAGTTTCTCCACCCATTCTTAAAGTTAGGTCGAAAAAACTGGCCCAATCCTTCATGGGCAAGGTTGGCAAAAGCCAGGAACCCCATTACGGACAATACGAGCAAGCTCCATGCGAAAGGATTTACAGGCAGGAAAAACCATCCGAGAACCAGGAAAATAAGATAAAAAATCGGAACCAGATGGCTCCTTATGTTATTCAAAAGAACCCAGCGGCCGATAAGAGGAAGGGGGTTTTTGACTCTTTGCCCCTGCTTGTTTTCTATATGATTGCTTAACCACTCCGAAAGCTGAAAGTCGCCTCTTTCCCAGCGTTGTTTTCTTGTGCAAAAAGAACGATAACCGGCGGGAAACCCCTCGAACGCTTCTAAGTTGCTGGCAAACCCGGTTCTGGCCAAGAACCCTTCTGTGTGGTCATGGGAGAGAAAAAGGTTTTCTTTAAAATTATTTCCTAAAACTTTTTCAAAAACCCGGACATCATAAATGCCCTTGCCCATGTATCGCCCCTCGCCGAACAGGTCCTGATAAACATCCGAAACCAGTCCGGTGTAGGGGTCAAGCCCTTTGGGTCCGGAAAAAACCCTGGCCAGCAGGGACCGATTAGCCTCTTTGATTGAAACTCCCAGGCGGGGTTGAATAATCCCGTGCCCCCTAACAACTCTTTTTTGTTCAGGGTCAATTATAGGCCTGTTAAGGGGGTGGGCCATTGTGCCTACCAACTTTTTGGCCTCGTTTTTAGGCAGCCTGGTGTCCTGGTCAAGGGTGATAACGTATCTGACTTTGGAAAAAAAGCTTTTATCACCGCCGTAGACAGAGAACTGCCCTTTCTGTTTTCCGAGTAAAAACCTGTTAAATTCCCTTAATTTCCCTCTTTTTCTTTCCCAGCCCATCCAAAGTTTTTCTTTGGGGTTCCATTTTCTTTGTCTGACCAGGATGTAAAACTCAGCCGGGTACTTTTTATTTAATTCTTTAATTTTGTTCTTGGCTGCTTCCAACAGTTTTTTATCGGAAGAAAGATGTTTTTCGTCAGCGTCTTTAAAGTCCAGAAGAAGAGCAAAGTTTAGGTTATCGACCCTGTTGGCCAGATAATGTATTTCTAATTGTTTACCAAGATGGGCTATCTCCTTTTTGTTCCTTAAAAAAGCAGGGATCACAAGCATGGTAGAATATTGTTCAGGGATCTTTCTTTTGAATCTCAGCCTGGGTAGGCGTTTGGGGGGCAGCTGGGAACAAGCTGTCAAGTGTACAAGATTAACCGCTATTTCACTGCACGGGATTAGTCCGACAGCCATCAGGGCCAGTGCAGTTTTGAGACCGGCTCCCAATGAGTTGGCCATGAATAAAAGACCTGCCGAAAGAGAAAGGGTAGCCGCACCTACGGCAGTGAAATATACTTGAGCCGGATGAGAAGTGACAAAGCGAAGCAGCCGTTGTTTTTGTTTTGGTTCGTACCCTATTTCTTTTTCAAGTTTTTCTCTTCCCGGGCCTACAAGATAATAGCCGATATGTCTCTGGCGCTCATCTTTTTGTTTGGAAGCCAACCTTATCAGTTTTTCTGCCATCTCTTGTTCTTCCAAACTTGTGTTGTCGGTCAACTCTTGGATAACACTGCGATACTGGTTTCTGGAGCCGAAATCCATTTTAAAATAATATCCGGCCGGGTCTTTTCTTAAAATCTTTTCCAAGTGGCTTAACTTCTCGACTATCTTATTCCACTCCAAACCCAGAATTTCTCTCATGCTATCTATTGTATTGGTGACCGACAACTGGTCCGATGCCTGACGATGACGTTCTTTAGAAATGGCGGACTGGACCGTAAGCCCTTTTTTGTTAAATACTCTTTTAAACCACTTTAAAAGGGGTACGATATCTTCGCCTTGATTGTACAGTCTTTCTAAAAGCTGAAGAGCGAAGGTGGGGGAGGGGTCGGAGTGGATAGAGGCCAGCTCCTTAAAGGTTTCCCCCTGCTTTTCTCCCGGCAGATTTTTTTCTTTTAAAATACGTTTTACCCAGTAGTTCGCTTCCTGCTGCTGTTCTTGTATCTTTTTCACCTCCACTCCTAATCTTCTCAGGTTTTCTATAAAAGATAACCTGAGCATCATGGGCAGTATCCAAAGTTCTTTTGTAGTTAATCCGTCTTGAGACTGATAACCCCTGATAAACTCGTAGAAATCGTTCAGTTCGAACTTGGCGTCACTGTGAACAAGAAACTCTTCCGCTATTTGATAGATTCTGGGGTATCCTTCTCTTTCTCCTTTTGTCAGTTTCGGCAGTTCGGGATATCCCTTTTGAGGCATGTTTGCTTTACAGTCCCGCAGATGTTCACGGATAACATAGAAGTTATCTATAAACCATTCCGCTGCCGGTAAAAAAGAATGGTCTTGGTCCGCGGTTTCAACGAACTCTTGATGGAGCTTGATAAGAAGCTGGAAGTTGTCATTGAATCGTGAAAGAAGCTTGGCCGGTTTTTTAGGGGCCACTTCAAACTGCTGGCTTTGAGCCACACTTTTTCCTAACTCAAATAGTTTTTCTGAAGACAAAACCTTGCCTCTCAGGGGCTTTTGTTCTTGTTTGTGTTTAGGATTTTTGCGCATAAACAAAACCCCTTGTCGGGGCTTCTTATTTCTTGTACTGCTCAAAATCAAGAGCGGCTTTCGGATTTTGAGGCCTTAAAAGCTCTAACACTTTTTCTCTTAGGGCTGAAGACTGTACAATATTGTTGGTCGCTACCTTGGGCAGCCACTTTTCGATTTCCGAAGCAATGGAACGGGCTGTCTCAGAACAGGTATCAGCTGCCTTGAGGCTTTTTTCAAGCTTCTCCATTTCAAAATTTTCTAAACTTCCGTCTCGTTTTCTGACTTGTATTTTCGTCATCTTAATAAAAAAGGATTGAATATCAATCTTTTAGGGTTTAAGCTTAACTTTCTTTGTTCTTAAA
>CAZCSI010000025.1:0-551 GCA_964501525.1 uncultured Candidatus Saccharibacteria bacterium
GATAAACAATTTCAACAACGGATTTTAAAAACTCAATATCCGTTGAAGCGGGAAAAGGATCTGCAGTATTAAAGTTAGGTTTTAAAAGCACCACCTCGCCTTCCTGAACAAAATTTTTTATCCCTCCCAGCGTTTCCAGGGACTTCTCGACTGCTTGCTTTAAACTGCTTTCAACTTTAATTTCTGACACTTTGTTCATTTTGCTTTGAGTAACATTAAAACACCTCCCCATAATCTCTTTTTTATTGGACCGTCACGGCCCGGGGCTGCTAAACTATTGAGATCCGAATATTGTTTGTGCTTCCACGAATACCGATATTATCTCCGGAAACAACAACAAGTTTATCGCCGGCCTTAACTCTGTCTTGCTGCTTGAGCTTCTCAATGGCTTCTTTTATCATCTCCTCGGGCTTTTTTTTCTGATCAAAATCTATGTAAAAAGGAGTTGTGTTGTGGGAAAGAAGCAGCCTGTCCATCACTGTTTTATCTTCGCTGAACGCAAAAACGGGAGGTCCGGGGCGAAAAGAGGCAAGAGAAAAAGCTGTCCGGCC
>CAZCSI010000025.1:561-6639 GCA_964501525.1 uncultured Candidatus Saccharibacteria bacterium
CTGTAAAAACAATAAAACCCTTGGGAAAGTCCTGCTGCCTCACCAAGCCAGGCAAGATTGCAGCCAGCTTGATTATGCTTTTCTCATCCAACTCCAGCTTCCGCTCCGCAAAAAGAGGAGGCAGAGCCAGGTTCCTGTTTTCAGCCTCCCTGATAACACTGGTCATCACCTCCACCGCCCTTACCGGGTTTTTGCCTACTGCTGTTTCTGCAGAAAGCATTACACAGTCTGTAGCCTCGAAAACAGCGTTGGCAACATCACTCACCTCTGCCCGGGTCGGATTGTGGTTGGCAATCATTGACTCCAGCATCTGAGTGGCAACAATAACCGGTTTCCCGGCCTTTCTCATCTTCAGAATTATCTCTTTTTGTAAAACAGGGATTTTCTCAAAACCGGCCTCTATAGCCAGGTCGCCTCTGGCCACCATAACCGCATCGCTGACCTCAATTATTTCATCGATGTTTTCTATTGCTTCCGGTTTTTCGATTTTGGAGATGATGCCTATGGCAGGGTTGATTGTTTTTAACTTTTTTCTCAAGTCAAGAACGTCCTGCTTATGGCGTACAAAAGAAAGCGCAACATAGTCTGTTTCCTGCGCCAAAGCCTTGATAAAACGCATATCTTTCTCGCGCAAGGAAGGAAGCGGCACGTCTAAAAAAGGGACATTAACGCTTTTCTGGCTTTTCAATTCTCCGCTTGACAAACTTTCAGCCCAAAAACCGGTTCTTTTTGTTTTTGTAACCTTAAACCTGAAAAAACCGTCATCAATCGAGAAGCTCTGCCCTTTTTTAAAAGAACGGATTACATCTTTGTTCTCAATCACCACGTCAACCGCTTTCTTGTTCTCGTATGAAAAAAAGAGTTCATCTCCGTCTTGAATCTTAATCGGTCCTTTGCTTAATAGAGCAGTTCTTATCTCCGGCCCCTGAACATCAACAATAACTCCTATTCTTTTTTCGATCTTTTTTGACACCTCTCTAATCCTTTGGGCTGTTTCTAGGTGCCACTCAATAGAGTTATGCTTGGTGTTGAGCCTTACCAGGTCCACCCCCTTGGTGAACATCTTTTTTAGAACCTCCTTGGATTGACTGCTGGGCCCGATGGTAGCTATAATTTTAGTGCTTTTTGTCATCTTGGAACAAACATAAAATAGGCGCAAAAACTAAGACCTTGTTGGGTGGGTTATTAATCCTGAGGCGCAGACATTATCTCTATATCCGCCTCCGCCCGCAGCCCCTGAATAAGCTGGTAAACCATCTCCTGCTGTTTCTGCTGAACAACAAACTGCTCAACCTCATCATACACCTCTTCCAGGGGCGGAACCTCGTCACCTTCTCCTGCCACCTGCTGGTATGCAGCTTCTATCTCCTCTTCGGTTACGGTTATTGATTCAATGTCAAGTTGGCTCTCGAGATAGTTTTGAATAGCGAGGTCCGCTTCTATCTGGGCCCGTAATTCTTCCTCTGACAGCCCTTCCATTGCAAGCACCTGCTGAAACACTTCTTCGCTTTCGAACTGGCCCTTGAGAGCGTTCAGTTGTTCATCAACCGTTTCCTGCGGTACGGTCAGACCCAATCTTTCAATCTCCTGCATCAAAAGTTTTTTGGAGATAAGCTCGTCCATAACCTGCTCGTCAAGCTGAGCTTCGGTCTGAGAATCAATGGATTCGATATCAAGCCCCTGCTGAAGCGCGACCTGCAATTTAAGAGCTTCGAACTCTTCGCTGGTTATCTCTTCCCCGTTTACGATAGCAATGGTCTCCCCTTCTTTTTCAGGCCCTTTGTTAAATTTAAATACAGAGCCTTCGTAAAAGGCAAAGTACCAGACACCGGCCGCCAGTATCAAAGCCCCCAAAACAGCAATCAATATTTTGTTTGTATTGTCCATAATAATTTTTTAAATTGTTGATTATTATTTATTATTGTTTTTGTAATACTACCTATCAAGCGACAACCAATAGGATTGTTCTCTGCAAAACCTATTTTTACAACCCGCCTCCCTTAACCTTGTTACCCATTGTAACAGATATTTTAACAGAAAGAAAAAGATATCAATCAATAAACTCTTTTGAGGCTCTAAAAAACGGCAGAACCTTGTATGATTCCTTATTGCCTTTTCTACTTTATAAGATGGATGATCTTAACAACTATCTTTCTGGTTGAAGGCTGTTAAGATTTGACAAAAAAAGAAACATTCAGCACAATAAAAACAGAACCTTTAAATTTCAGGCTGGAACAGATACGAAAAGGAGAAAAGAAAATGAAAGTCCGAGAGATCAAAGCAAGCGATTCACGGGATGTTGAAAGATTCATCCGGTTTCCCTTTCAACTGTATGAGGGGAATGAATACTGGGTTCCGCCCCTTCTGCCGGAGATGAGAGCGGTTTTCGATAGAACCGAACATCCGTTCTATCAGCATTCTAGGGCCGGGTTTTTCCTTGCCGAGGACAAAGCTGTGGCAGGAAGAGTGGCGGTTCTTGAAAACAGGCACTACAACGAGTTCCACGCTGCAAACACTGCGTTTTTCTACTTCTTTGAGGCGGTGAACCAAAAAGAAGTAGCACGGGCCCTGTTTGACAAGGCCTTTCAGTGGGCTTCGGATCGAGGGCTGGAAACAATAAAGGGGCCGATGGGTTTTCACGCCCTGGACGGCCGGGGAATACTGGTCAAAGGATTCGATGTTGCTCCGGCAACCGGTATTCCTTACAACCCGCCCTACTATCATGAACTTCTACACGCAATCGGCTTTCGAAAGAAAAGCGATTTCCAGTCCGGGTTGGCCTCAAACCTCACCCTCCCTCCAAGAGTAATGCGGGTGGCGGAAAGGGTTCGGAAACGACGGGAACTCTGGATTAAATCCTTTCAAAGCAAAAAGGAGGCGGTTTTGTGGGTCTCTCTGATAAAACAGATATACAACAAAACCTTTGTCTACCTGGAAGACCACTACCCCATGACCGAGAGGGAGATCAGGTGGGCTGTAGAACGCCTTCTTTCCATTGCCGACCCGCGCCTGATCAAGCTGATGATGAAAGGGGCTGAACCCATAGGGTTTATCCTTGTTTACCCCAATGTCACACGGGGCATCAAGAAAGCAAAAGGAAAGCTCTGGCCTTTTGGCTGGCTGTATATTCTGTGGGAAGCAAAATTCAGCCGCTGGCTGGATTTCAACGGGATCGCTATTCTTCCCCAGTATCGAGGCCTAGGCGCAAACGCGCTCCTGTATTCTGAACTGGCCAAGAGTGTTCGTCAAAGGAAGGCTCAAAGAGCCGAGGTGGTCCAGGTCGAAGAAGAAAACTGGAAAAGCCTTGGTGAAGCCAACCTTTTTGACATAGACTGGTGCAAAACACATCGAGTATATGTCAAAGAGATATAGAAAGGAGGAAAAGACCAGGAGGCTGTACATACAGCCTCCTTTCACTATGAGTAATCTTTGTTGTCCTCAATACCTATATTTCAGACACCATCCGGGCAACAAGCTCTACTTTTTCTTCCGGAGTTTGAAGAAAACAATATATTCTCGGCATTCTTGACATCCGGAGCCTTGAACCGTCTTCTTTAAAGACATGAACTATCTCTCCCCTGTTGATTCTCTCCAGAGAGGTGATGACCACTCCTCTGTCTAAGTATTGATAAGGGTCCTCTACTTTTGTTAAATTGTCTTTCGAAATGTAATCAAAATCCTGAACTACTTTGTTTAAAGAGAGGTCGGTGTAAAAGGGAATTGAATTGATTTCTTTTTCCAAAACAGCAATTTCTTGTTCAAAGATAAAGTCGTAACCGGGTCCGATTATTCTGGAAACAAGCTCCGGGTCTCCTCTTTTCAACGGTCTTCCGGAGATAATCAAATCAACCTCACCTCTTCCCAATAACACCAAGCTTTCCGCTGTTGACTGCGTTCTAACAACACTTAACTCTTCATGAACTTCCAGCTTATCAGCCATATAATAAAAGGTGGGGCAGGCAGCCACTTTTATCGGTTCTTCAGAAGAAAAAGTATTGCTATCAAAGACAATGGTTGCTCTAAGGTCTTTTGCTTTCTGTAAAAAATAAGGAAAAGCGGAGCTGTGGCCCGTAAGAGCACCTCTAACTAAAAGAATAACAGCTATTCCAGCCAGTATAATGATTATTTTTTTTGCTTTCATAGTAAAAACTAAAAACCGATTAAATAATGAAAAGAAAGATAAAACAAAATTACTGAGCTGGCAAGAGCTATCCAGGTCATTGCTTTAGAATCGACCATCCAGATTTTTTTGGTAAACACCGCTCCGGCGAAAACCGCGAACTCATCCAGCATATAAATGAAGAGATAAACAAGTATGTAGAAGATATAGCCGGACAAAGAAACTCTGCTTTCAGCCAAAATTCCGGCAAACGCTATCGGGATGCCCACAGAACAAGGAAGCTCAATCGCGGTCACCACCGCTGCAAAGATCATTACGCTCCCGGCTAAAAAATAGAATTTTCTTCCCGGCTGCTCAAAAGCTCTTTTTAGTTTACCGGTCGCTTTCTGAATCAACTCAGAATCCGAACTCTTGCAGGTGGGCCCGTACTTAAGAAACCTTATAAAATCTCTCAGAAAATAAACTCCTCCCAAAAAAGCGGCTGAACCTACGATAACCCTCAATATCTCCAGCTGACCGACCAGAACCTCGAAAAGTTGGGTCCAGATGAAAACCAGAAGCCCGTATGTTGCTACTGCTGTGACAATAAAAAGCCCTCCGAAAAGAAATATCTTTTTTCGAGATTCAAGAGCCAAAACAATGGAAAGAACCATAACCAGCGCTCCAACGGAACAAATGTTGAATCCGTCTATGAATCCCAGAACCACTGAGATTAAGAGAAGGGACCAGTCACCGATATCAACCTCCACGTTCAGTATGGGTATTCTTATCAAACAACAGTCGTCCTCGACTTTTTCTCCCTTGACAGCACTTATAATCATCTTTTGCTGCCTAGAGGTGAAGTCTCTGAACTGAAAAAAATTATCACCAATAAAAATAGTCGGGGCCATTATGCCGTAATCCTCAACTCCGTACTCTTCAGCTACTTCACTTAATTTTTTCGTGTCCGTTATCGGGTAAACCTTCAGCTCTATATGAGGATAGTCTTCTTCTATGCTTTGGAGGAACTCTTTCGTGTCTCTGCAGACCGGACACAGCCTGTCATCAAAGAAATGAATAACCATTTCTTCTTCAACATTATTTTCCTGGGCCAGAGTTGTTCCTGAAAAAGAAGACAGTAAAACAGCTGTCAATAAAAAAAACTTTATTAGTTTCTTGGACATATTCTTAAATTACCCTGTAGGATTCGCTTTAAATCTCACACCCCGTTGCCTCAGCAAGACTCCCAAGATCCCTTTGGCCGCTGTACACCTGGCCGCTTATCTGTATCTCAGGAACATAATTGGTCTGCATCTCCTGGCCGCACTTATCCCGTTCTTCAGTACACTCTACATAAATTGGATCTATCACCTCGTAACCTCCGAAGCTACTTACTAAAGAGGCGCAAGCAGGACAGGTGCTCGAACCGTAAACCATCACCCCCGCTTCGGACAAACATTGAACAAAACTGTCTACCGCTTGACCTTCTCCCTCTTTTTCTCCGTTCCCCGTTTTAGGCTCCTGGATTTCTGCCAAGCCTTGGTCTTGTGTAAAGTATCTTATACCCCAAAATGCCCCGGCTGCTATCACCAGCACAAAGGCAACAATCAATGTTTTTTTGTTTAAACCATTCATTTTCACATTTTTATTTTTTATCAATCTTAATCTTTTGACCTTATCTTACCCCGTACTGTACCATCTTACATAAATTGTTATCACTTTGCAATAAGCTACATGCACTAAAAACTCTTTAAGTAAAAAGGAGTTAGTTTTCTTCTAAAAAAACGAGGGGGTCTATACTTTGTCCGTGGATATTGATTGTAAAGTGAAGATGAGGAGCCAAAGAATAACCGGTACTGCCTGCCAAAGCTATTGCCTCTCCCTTTTTTACTTCTTCACCCTCCTCTTTTAAATACTGTTCCAAATGAAGGTATAGTGACCGGATGCCCCCTCCATGCTCGATAATCATTGTCCGGCCG
>CAZCSI010000026.1:0-6580 GCA_964501525.1 uncultured Candidatus Saccharibacteria bacterium
TGCGGAGTTCATGCAAAATCGACCGCGCTGCAAAGCAAAGCCGAATAAAAATCCCACCGCTAAACCGCTAATAATCGTAATCCAAGTAAGCATGAATCATTTAACTCGAATTATTATCCGATGGTCCGGACCCTTGTCTATTTTCTCTAGTTTCAGCACCTCGTGTCCTTCCTTTTCGCTGCTCCGAGGAATCCGCTCCAAAGACAAGGGGTAATCCGTCAATATTTCCAAAACCTGCCCGGATTCCATTTCTTTCAGTTTTTTCCTCGCCTTTATATCGGGATAAGGACAGATTTCGCCCCGGACATCCAAGCTATCGCTGATAGCGAACTCGTTATCTTTTTTAGTCATAATTTGTTCAACTGTAAATTAATTTACTCTAAAAGTTTATCCCCAGGATTAACACAACCATTTTCTATACACTCAACAATCTTAGCTTCTATATCGTCAGCCATATACTCGGCATAACCGACAATCGGTTCAAAGTCACCGATAAAGGTGGTTGGAACTCCCCGGGCCTGGATACCGTATGCCTGAGCCACTTTTTGGAATAACTGGGCATTATCCTGGTTTTTCCAAGTCTCGAATGATTCAACCCTCAGCTCCGGGTACTTATTTTCCATTTCTTCCAAGAATGGTTTTTCCACTGCACAGTGCGGACAACCATCTCCCCAGAAGAAATAGATGACAACTTTGTCCGAATCATTTTCCACATTATTAACAAGGCTCGCCTCTTCGTTCTCTCCGCTTTGCTCGGACGGCGCGCTTCGTTTCAACAACCAGGCTCCGCCGCCCAAGAGCAAAATTGCAGCCAAACCAATTATAAACAATTGTTTTTTCATAGCTTTAATTTATTTACTTTTAATCATACCCGCCTTTACCCATTTTTCGGCTTCATCAGCATCAATTAATTCTTCAACCTCTTTTTCATCCGACATCTTAATCTTGGCAATCCAGCCCTCACCGTAAGGGTCTTTGTTTATTACAGACGGATTGTCGAAAAGGCTGTCGTTTACTTCAATAACTTCTCCGGACACGGGGCTGGACAGGTGACCGCTCCACTTAAGCGCTTCAAGAGACACATAGGTGTCCCTTTTTTTAAGCACCTGCCCCTTCTGAGGAAGTTTGATAAACACAAACTCTTTTACCTTGTCTGCGGCAGGCTTGATCACTCCTAACACAGCAACATCTCCTTCAATGCGCGCCCAAGAATAATCTTGGTTGTAGAATAAGTTGTCAGGTAAACTATTTTCGGTCATATTTTCTTATCGTTAATTTTAATATTATTTTACTTATCTTGTTGGTCTGTGAGCGCATCACTGTCCGGTGCTAAAACATTTTCTTCCGTGCCAATTTTTATCCCGTATTTTGGCAGAACTTTACGGTGAATAAACATTATCAACAAAGAGGCGACAGCAGAACCGGCGAATATCAACAAACTGGTTCCGATATTGTTCATCAGGTCGGGTTCAATAAGCATTACCGAGGCCAAGGCCAGCATAATCACTCCTCCAACAAGCTTGAGCATCCGGCCATGTTTCTCTTGGAAATTTCCGGCTTGCAAAGTCATGGTGGCGCCTACAACCACTATCATCTCGTCCATCATGTAGATCAGCAAGTACAGAAACAGGAGTGATATAAAAGTACGGGTAGGTACTTGATGTCGGGCAAGTAAGTTGGTCCAAACCACTGGAAAACCGGCTGTACAAGGCATCTCTACCAGCGCCACCCCCAAGGCCAAACTGGCTGTGCCCGTTATCATGCTCCAGGTCGACCTGTCACCCTTCATTATACCCCGTACGTTTTTAAATATTTTAGGCTTGTGCTTGTCGGAGATTGTGAAGGATATGCCCTTTTTATACCAGAAATAGTCCTTGATATTGACCAAAGCAAAAATAAGGGCAATCAAGGCAACTCCGATCTGAATCCAGGTCAAATAACCAATGTACGCAAATACATTCAAAAGCCCGGCCATAAACAAACCGTAAGCGCTGGTGGTAACCAGAAGAAAAGTTGTTCCCACCAAAAATGTTTTCTTTTTGGACCCCGTATAGACTACTATACCTAAAAGGAAACTTACCAACCATAAAGAACAAGGGTTAAAGCCGTCTACAAAGGCGATGAGTGCGGTAGACAGGAAAAGGGGCATGCTCGAAAGATCAATTTTTCCTAATAAGGGAAGGTTTATCTCTTGTTTGTCTTCAGGAGTAAAATCGGAAAGTTTAGGCATAGACGGAGTAACACCCTCTATTTTTTCCAGAGGGCAGCCGCAATCCTTTTTCTGGCAATTAATGATCTCGGTCTCCAAATTATTTCGAATCGATGCTTCTCCCATATAATATTTGTCCCCCAGAAACACGATGGGATAAGCACCCGACGACAAGCCGTAATTTTCTTTGAACAGTTGATACAGCTCGTTTTCTTTCTCCTCGTTTATATTATGTCTATTGACACCTATATTGTACTTTGCCTCTAATCCTTCTAAAAAATCTTCCTTTAACAAGGCTTGGCATTGAGAGCAGTCGTCTTTATAGAAAAAATGAAGACATAATTCACCTTTCTCCTGTACCTCTTCTTCCGCCGCCCCACTTACCTGTTCTGTTTCATTTTCATATTCATCCGGCCGGGAAATATCCTTTTCTTCATCATTATCAAGGCTTGAGTCAACAAGAGGCCCTGACTCTGATTCATTTGTTTCTTCTATAATCCCGGCCTTATCCCCAGGATTAACACAACCATTTTCTATGCAGTCAACAATCTTAGCTTCTATATCATCAGCCATATACTCGGCATAACCGACAATCGGTTCAAAGTCACCGATAAAGGTGGTTGGAACTCCCCGGGCCTGGATACCGTATGCCTGAGCCACTTTTTGGAATAACTGGGCATTATCCTGGTTTTTCCAAGTCTCGAATGATTCAACCCTCAGCTCCGGGTACTTGTTCTCCATTTCTTCTAAAAATGGCTTTTGCACGGCGCAATGCGGACAACCATCTCCCCAGAAGAAATAGATTGTGGTCGGTTCTCCGGCCAAAACCGGGTCAACTCCGAGCAAAGTTTGATTTTCGAACGCGGTAAAGTTTGTCCCTGACAACAGAAAAGAAAGAAGTAATGCGAGAAAAATGATTTTTTTCATAACTACAATTTAATGATTATTGATTAAAGCTTATAATATTTCGATTTCTTTAACAATGCAGCTGATTAACGACACAATTGACTTTCGTATGCTTTCATTACAAACAAGCGGAAACTCCAGACAGGGTTGCGAGAATTAAAATTTTGTTTTGCACAATAACTAAATCTCTAACCTTTCCTTCTTGTCTTCCAACTCTTGCTTTGTCTCGGAAAGAAGCTGAAAGTCACTGACTATCTTTTGTGCCTTTTCTCTCGTGGCGCCTTTTTTAGCAAAAGTTATAGCTTTTACTGGACACAAATTAGCGCAGGTTTGACAGGCTACCATGCATTTTGTAGGGTTGACCACCATTGCTTTCCTTTTTTTATAGTCAAACCTATACACACCTCTGCCGCAAGTAGTGACACACATTCCGCAGCCGATACATTTTGATTCATCTATAACCGGGTGCCAATCAATTTTATCGCGATCCACACCGTGGAACTTATCAGGTTGCGGATTCTCCGCCGACTGACCATCTGGTTGACGTGAGCAGTTCATAATTTTATTGGTTTACATTAATCAAAATAATCCCTTACCCCTGTCTCTTAAATCTCACCCTTATTATCCCCCCTCTAATCCCTTGGTCTGTCTTGAATTCCCAGAACAACCAAATCATCTATTGCCTTTATGCCCCTTATCTCATCCTTTTTCATATAGATACTTTGGTTTTTGGTTAAGGTAAACTCACCGTTAATATCGGTGAAAGCTCCTTTGCCCTCAAGAACGGTTAAGAGCACGCCGTAATCTTCGGGATGAGTCGGTATTTCCACGCCTGATTTCAAACAAATCAATGCGGCGTGGAAACCTTTAGCGTTAAGATAGTGCCTTTTTACAGGTTTTTCATCAGAAAAGATGATTTTTTTATTTAAGTCGTATGTTTTCATAATTTTACCGGTTAATGTTAATTAAAAGTTTTCCAAGATATTGCACGCTGCTGCAAATAAAGTAAAAACTATTTTCTTTCATACACCCGCGGTTAAACCATAAATCCGTAAACAAAACCGGCCAAGGTGGTTAAAACCACTATTGAAGTGGTATAAACCAGTGTTTTCTTGGTGCCGATCAGTTTTTTAATCACCAAAAGCCCCTGCAAAGATAAAACCGGATCAGCCAGAAGATAAGCCAGCAAGGGGCCTTTATTCATTCCCATTCTCATAAAGTTCTCAGCGATCGGCACCTCCACCAGAGCCGGAAAGTAGGCAAGTGCGCCGAACATGACCGCTGCAAAGTTAGTCAACAGCGTATTTTGACTGGCCAAGGCGGAAAACTCTTTCTCAGGAATAAGATGGGTGACAGCTGCAGCTAAAAACACGCCCGCTAAAAGCAAGGGGATAATCTGGCCGATAAACTTAATGGTCTCTCCCCACCAGGCGCTTCTTCTTTGTTGCGGAAGCCACGAAAAGGTCATTACCAGCTGAATCAAAACCAAGGGAAAGATCAGAGCGTACCTCAAGTTGCTATTGATAGGCGCGGTACCGACCACCAAAATGGCAATCAAGGTCGCCCAGAACCAAAATGTCTTTGGACCCTGAAGCTGGTCCAGGTCCTGAGCAAGCCCGTCAAGGGCTCCGTCTTCTCTGCCATTGCCGAAAATAAACTCCATTATCAAGCCGACTAAAACAGCAAAAACAACAGAAAGAACGAACCTGACAGCACTAAAATCCCATCCGATCCTCTGCCCCGTTAAGAGAATAGTTAAAATATTAAAAGCGGGTCCGGCGTACAAAAGAGTAGTAGCGATACCCAACCCCGCGCCTTTTTTCCAGATACCGGCAAATAAAGGCAGAATGGTGCAGGAACAAACCTGAACTAAAAAGCCGGATGAAACCGCGATCAAGTAAGCCAGCCACTTTTTTGTTTTACCGGAAAGGTATTTAAGCACCTGTTGAGAGTCGATCAGACTATTGACCGCTCCGGCAATAAAAAAAGCGGGAATCAAGCAAAAAAGAACATGAGCGGAAAGATAATCAGCCAACCCCAGCCAGCCCTGGTAAACCGCCTCTCCAATAAGGTTCTGAATTGACTCCCTGGCTAAAAAACTACCTATTGGCTGCTGCCACAAAAAAATGACCAGATAAGCTCCGGCAAGCAGTCCCAAAACCCAGTTCTTTTTAATTATCGATACAACTTTCATACCTTATTCCTTTTCTGTTTCCTGAATAGCTTTTTTTATCTCTTCAACACCGCTTGGCAGTCCGGCCAAAACAGGTTTGTTGTCAATCGCTAAAACCGGGCTGGACATAACACCCATCTCTACTATCTTTTGAATGCCAAGCTGGCCGGTCAGATACTCGACCTCGCCCCCTAAATCCATTTCTTCAACCGCCTGCCTGGTTAGTTCGTATAATTTCTTGCAGGTTGGACAACCTGAACCCAAAACTTGAATCTTCATATTCGTAGTTTTAAATCTTATTAAACATTTGACTCCGACCTCGACAATTCGTTCACCAACGAGACCACCTTCTCTCCCCTCTCAGTGAGCTTGTAATGCGCCCTCCTGCCCTTTTTGCGGGCCTGCACCAGCTTTTCCTTTTTTAAAGCAGATAGATGATGAGAAACAAGGCTCTGAGGTATATCAAGGCTCTCTACGACCTCGCACACACAGCAAGAACCCCGTTCAAGCGTGAAGAGTATCTTGAGTCTGTTTTTATCGGAAACAATCTTTAAAAGAGAACACAAACAAGTAATCTTTTTAAAGTTTTCCTTTTCAAGACAACAGTTTTTATATGAATGCATGTTGATATATCTTAATCTCTGTTATCAGAAGTGTCAAGTCCCGGGTTAAAACCCGGAGCAGAAATATAATTTCTTAAATCCCTTTATTCTTGCTAAAATAAATTAAAGGTTGGCTGTATACCGCTTAAAATCATTTCATTAAAATGGAAATCATAAAAACAATAAAAAAACGACGCTCAATTCGTTCTTTCCAAAACAAAAAGGTCTCCGCAGATAAAATAGCTCGTCTCCTGGAGGCGGCCCGATGGGCCCCTTCCGCAGGCAACCTGCAAGACTGGTTTTTCGTAGTAGTAAAGAATCAAGAAACAAAAGAAAAGCTGTCCAAAGCTGCCTTTAACCAATCCTTTGTTTCTCAAGCACCTGTGGTCATAGTTTCTTGCGCCGACCTGCCGAGAATCTCTTCCCGCTACGGAGATAGAGGCCGAAACCTTTATACCCTTCAGGACACCGCACTTGCCACCTACAACATATGGTTAACCGCTGCGGAGATGGGGCTCGGAGCGGTATGGGTAGGAGCCTTTTCGGAAAAACAAGTTTCAGAAATCCTGGAGCTCCCCTCTCACCTTCGACCCGTTGCTTTGCTGCCCCTGGGTTATCCTGACAAACTACCTTCTGCCCCTTCACGGCGCAAAAAAGAAGAAATTTCAAAAATAATTTGATAAAACCGAT
>CAZCSI010000027.1:0-6458 GCA_964501525.1 uncultured Candidatus Saccharibacteria bacterium
GAAGCGCCTTTGAATGATGTGGACCTCAAGGCCACTGTTTCAGGCAGCGCCACAGGACCTATTGATTACAGGTTTGACTGCAACAACGATGGAAGCTGGGATTACAGTTACAGCGGGGTGGGAGACCAGATATTTCGAGTCAATAACGCCTGTGACTATGACACTCAAGGCAGCTATACAGCCAAAGTAAGTGTTTACAGGCAGGGGCTCACAGCCAGCGACACGGACACTATCCAGGTTCAAGCACAAGATAAAAGCTTAAGCGTACAGCTCGCAGCCATCCCGAACAGCGGAGAAGCTCCTTTGAAAGATGTGGACCTTGAAGCAACCGTTTCCGGCTCAGCTTCTGGAAGCATTACTTACAGGTTCGACTGCAACAACGACGGCAGCTGGGAGTACATCTACACCGGAGTTAACGATCAAGTTTTTGAAATCAACAACGCTTGTGATTACAATGACCCTGGAACCCATAGAGCAAGAGTTCAGGCTGAAAGAGAGGGTTTGACCGCCACTGACACAGATGTTATCCAGGTCACGGATGTAGAAGGTGTTGTAACCTTCAGCGTAGAGAAAAAGGTAAGAAACCTGACTGAGGGAGAAACAAGCTGGAAAAATTCTACGTACGGTTCACCTTCCAATAAACTGGAATACAGTATCGTTGTCTATGCTCCTGAAGACGAATCGGTCTCGGGAATCACTGTCAAGGATACTATTCCTTCCAGAGTGCACTGGTACGGAAACCTGGAAATAGAAGGTGAAAACTCTTCGGGAGATATAACGCAGGGGATATACATCAAGTCAATCCCGGCTAACGGCAAGGTGACCATTACCTTTGAGATACTTTTAGAAGGTAAAGAAAAGTTCGGCTACGGCACCACTGACCTGGTCAACACCGTCACCGCTTATAACGAACATTACTCCGTAACCGACACCTCCAGCATCTTTGTTAAAAGAACAGCAGTCGGAACCGTAACCGATGTGCCCACCGGAGCCCTGGACAATGCAGTCCTTGCTCTGGGAATCACCATTCTTGTCTCCTACGCACTGCTTCTGGTATACTTTTTCCACAGCAAAGTAACTGGAGAACAGACGCTTGCCCTTGACAAAGTAACGGACACGATAACCGATAGAATGGTAGATTTTTACTGCTCGGTCAGACCCTGGTACACCAAACAATACTCGGAAAGAAAGCTCAAAAAGAAAATAGAGCAGGCAAGAGGCTAAAAGACTAAACAAATTCAAAAAGGCCGGTCAAAAGACCGGCTTTTTTGATTAGCCCTTTAATTTTAAGCGTAGTTGGGATATAATAGGCCAATGCGCTACGAAAACTTATTTGGAAAAACAAGAAAAAAGGCTCCCAGTGATGCTCAAGCTATAAGCCACAAGCTTTTAGTAAGAGCCGGATTTATAGACCAGCTTATGGCTGGTGTGTTCAGTTTCCTTCCTTTAGGATGGAAGGTTCATGAAAAAATAGCAGATATAATAAGAGAGGAGATGAACAGGATCGGCGGGCAGGAGCTGTTTCTTCCTGCTCTTCAGAAGAAAGAGCAGTGGCTTGAAACAAAAAGATGGGAGACTATTGACCCGCCTCTTTTCAAGTTTGAGGACAGACACAAAAGAAAGCTTGCCCTTGGACCTACTCATGAAGAAATTATTACTGATCTTGTAAGGCGTTTTGTAGAGTCCTACAGAGACTTGCCCCTTGCCCTTTACCAGATCCAGAACAAGTTCCGCAATGAGATGAGGTCTACAGGGGGGCTTCTAAGAACCAGGGAGTTTATTATGAAAGATCTTTACAGCTTTCATGCTGATCCTGATGATCTAGGATCGTTCTTCAGCAAGGTTAAAGAAGCTTACTTTAGAATATTTAAAAGATGCGGTGTAGAAGCTTTAGCCTGCCAGGCTTCTGGAGGAACTATTGGAGGAGAAACAACCTATGAATTCCAGGTTCCTTCTTCTTCGGGGGAGGATACTGTTTTAAAATGTAAAGGCTGCTCTCATGTTTTTAACGAGGAGGTGCTGGAAGAGACAGGTTCTAAAAGCTGCCCTCAATGTGAAAACAAGAATTTTGAAGAAATATCCACCATTGAAGCGGGTCATATCTTTAATCTGGGCACAGAGTATTCCAAGAAGATGAAAGCCGTTTATACCGACAAGAACGGAGAAGAAAGGCTGATCTGGATGGGGTGCTACGGAATAGGAATAGGAAGGCTGATGTCAACTATTGTAGAGGTAAGCCATGACGAAAAAGGAATTATCTGGCCTAAAGGAGTTTCTCCTTACCAGGCTCATCTTCTCGTTCTCGAGCAGGCGCTTAAAAAAGAGGGAGAAAAAACTTACAAGCATCTTTTAGATCAGAACATAGATGTTTTATACGATGATAGAAAAGAAGCCTCTCCGGGCACTAAGTTTGCAGAAGCAGACCTTGTTGGTATTCCTGTACGCTTAGTTGTATCCAAGAAAACAGGAGGAAAAATAGAGTGGAAAAAAAGAGATGAAGACAAAGAAGAACTTATAAGCTTGGAAGAGGTTGTTAAGAGGTTAAAGGACTGAAAAGTCTTTTCCCTTTAAAAAAGTTATTTTTAAGCTAAAATCAAACAGGAAACAAAAGCCACCACCCGGCTTCTGCCCCTTGACCCCGGCCAAGAAAAAGGAGGGTGCATTATTTGTTCCAAGCCGACGCAAAATAAGTGGCTTTTTGCTCAAGCGTATTGATTTTTCTTGCAATTTAAGGGTATTTTAAGCTAAAATATAAGAAGCTTATCAAGGTCGTAAATTAGTAAACTGTAAATACAAAAAATATGGCAATAGCTTATTGTGTCAAATGCCGCGAAAAAAGAGAGATGGACTCTCCCAATCCGATAGTGATGGAAAGTAAAAGAGGAAAGAGATACGCTATCAAGGGTACCTGTCCTGTATGCGGGACCAAGATGTTCAAGATCGTGTCCAAGGCGGACTACGACGAGGCAACAAGTTAAATCCAACCGGTTGGTGAGCACTCTATCCAGAAAAAGAGTTGTTTTTCTCCTTTTTCTTCCTGTGCTTAATTTAATCGTCTGGCTCAGAGTATTCGGTCTTTCCCGGGCCGCACCCTTAAAAGTAACTTTCTTTGATATAGGGCAGGGAGCTGCTATTTTTGTTCAAGCAGGCCCTCATCATAAAATACTTATTGATGGCGGGCCCGGGAAAAAGATACTGGAAAAACTGGCTCAAGAGATGATTCTGGAGCAAAAGGATATAGACCTTGTAATGCTTTCTCATCCGGAAAAGGATCATGCGCAGGGGCTGATACATGTTCTGGAAAACTATCGAGTAAACTATCTGGTCTGGACCGGAGTAAAAGGACAGGGGGTTCTGTTCCGGGAATGGGAAAACAGACTGAAACAAACCTCTGCGCAGGAAAGGATAGGGAGCAGGGGATTGAGAATCGAAGCCCCGACAACCGGGACAGCCGGGCCCCACACCTCAATAAGGGTTCTTTCTCCTCTCCAAAGCCAAAAAGAAGTGAAGCCTGAAAACATTAATGACAGCTCTTTGGTCATCAAAATTAATTCGGGCCGCACCTCTTTTTTGTTTCCCGGAGATATAACTTTTTTTCAAGAAGAAAAACTGGAAAACACCGTTTGTGACATACTTCAGGTGGCCCACCACGGAAGCAAAACCTCTACCGGAGTCAAGTTTTTGAATCAAACTCAGCCTTTGGCAGCGGTTATCCAGGCCGGGAAAGATAATATTCACGGACACCCTCATCAGGAGGTGCTGGACAGGTTAGAGAAGGCTGGAACCAGAGTTTTTATCACAGCGGTTGACGGAGAGGTAACCGTGCTCAGCGACGGTCAAAACCTGGTTATTAAATAACAAAAATTAAGTACATTAAATATAGCCATGAAGAATCACCCTAAAAAGGAAAGAACACTGGTTCTTGTCAAGCCGGATGGAGTTCAAAGAGGGCTTATCGGCGAGATTATTCACCGCTTTGAAAGAGTTGGGCTCAAAATCATAGGTCTCAAGATAACCATCCCCACCCAAAAACAGATTGAATCTCAGTACGGCGGAACAAAAGAAGAAATAACTGCCCTCGGCCAAAGGTCCTTGGACGCCCAGAAGAAAAAATATGGAAAAACAATAGACGCCGCTCCTTTTGAACAAGGAAAGATGATAGTCGAAAAACTGAAAAGCTTTATGTCTGCCGGACCGATCGTAGCCATAGCCCTGGAAGGGAATCAGGCCTTGGCAGTGGTTGACAAGCTGGTAGGGTCCACTGAGCCTTTGAGCTCTGATGTGGGAACCATCAGGGGGGATTACACCATTGATTCTTACTCTATAGCGGACAATGATGGAAGGGCGGTCAGAAACGTGGTACATCGCTCAGGAAGCAAAAAAGAGGCTGAAAAAGAAATTGAGATCTGGTTTGAAAAAGAGGAGCTTCTTGATTACCACCTGCTTAACGAAGAGATTCTTTACGATGTGAACCTGGATGGAATTTTGGAATAAAATCCGTCTTGAAAAAAGTTTTTATTCTGGTAAGATAAAGATGGTTCTACTGGGCTTGATATTCAGAGCCATTAGTAATTCAGAGGGAGGCCTATATTTGTTAATCAATAGGGATTAACGTGCGGCCACCCACTTGGATCATCGTCTCTTGAATGTCTTTGCCCGGTAGAGCCTTTTTTTAATAAACAGTTAAATCAAGCTTGGTAATATTTTAATTATGAAGGTCACTGAAGAAACAACTTTAAAGCAAATACTTTCTGTGCCCGGAGCTGAAAAAGTTTTACAGGAGCTGAAAATTCCCTGTATGGCTTGTCCTTTTGCTTCCATGGAGATGGAAACCTTAGAAATAGGGCGGATAGCTCAGGCCTACGGTTTAAATCTGGAGGAGATACTTGACAAGCTTAATAACTTAAAGGTCGATAACCAAGAAAATAATTCTTAAAAATGGAAACAGATTTAAAGGGAAAGGTAGCCATTGTAACCGGCGCCCGAAGAGGGATGGGAAGAATGCACTCCTTAAAGTTAGCTCAGGCATCAGCTAAGGTGGTTGTTTCCGACATTTCAAAAGAGGACTGTGAAAAAGTAGTGAAAGAGATAGAAAACCAAGGAGGAGAGGCGATAGCGGTAAAGTGTGACATTTCCCAAAAAGAAGAAGTGGAGGCTTTAGTTCAAAGAGCGGTGGATGAGTGGGGAAGGGTGGATATTTTAGTCAACAACGCCGGCATTGCTCAGTTTATACCTTTTTTAGAGATGACGGAGGAGGAGTGGGACAGAACGCTCAACATCAACCTCAAAGGTTATTTTCTCTGCTCTCAGGCCGCTGCCAAAGTAATGGCTGACCAAAAATCCGGAGTAATCGTTAATATCGCTTCTGTGGCCATGGGACAGCAGGGAATAGGATTCTCTACCTTGGCCCATTATTGCGCCTCTAAAGGCGGTATAGTGGCTCTGACAGAGGCTCTGGCAATGGAGCTGGCTCCGCACAACATACGGGTCAACGCTATTGCGCCCGGCATTATTGAAACTCCCATGGTCGACCCCATGAAAAAAGACAAACAGGGGTTTGAATCCATGCTGGAAAAAATACCCATGAAAAGAGCGGGCAGACCGGAAGAGGTGGCAAACGCAGTGGTTTTTTTAAGCTCGGATAACTCGTCCTATATGACCGGCTCTGTAGTGGTGATTGACGGCGGCTGGCTGGCCAGCTGATTGTTAAAAGAAGCTGATTGGAAAAGGGTTTTCCGTTTGGGAAGCCCTTGCTTCTTTCAGAAGAGTATAAAGAACTTATTGCCGTTCCTTCTCAAGCTGAGAAAGAATAGTATATTTTTAGTAATTAGCCAACTTAAATAAGTAGGACAAGGTCGGACATATTAACACGAGGGTTTGTCACTCTTGTCTTTTCTTTAAAAACCTTTTTCTAATCTGTAAAACTATGGTAAAATGTAAAAATTAACTTATGAGAAAAAGCGTTCAGAAATTTTTAAGATTCTTTTTAACCTTCCTTGTGCTAGCAAGCTGGCTGTTCACTGGACAACCTCAGGTCTCTATAAATCCTTCTTTTCCTCCCCAGCCATCAAAAGTAATGGCCGCCCAGTATGCTCGACCCGCTCAAGACATTTCCAATGATGATAGCTGGACTGATGAGGGCACTTCAGACGATGATGGAAGCCTGTACACATCAGTAGACGAGTCAACAGCTGATGATGAAACTTCTTATCTTCGCTCTCCAAATCGATACAATCCAGACTCCTACGGGTGGGAGATTAAGTTTGGCAGCCTTACTGATCCAGAAGTTCATACCGGACACATTATAAGGTTTCGATGCAGAGCAGAGAACACAAATTACTCAAACTATATAGAGCTTTACGAAGGAACTACTTTAATAGCTACCTCTGCTGAGGAGACCTTAACCACCTCTTATCAAACCTTTAGCTATACCCTAACCACAACTGAGGCCGGCAATA
>CAZCSI010000028.1:0-6141 GCA_964501525.1 uncultured Candidatus Saccharibacteria bacterium
TTACAATCAAGAAAATTAACTTAAACCGAAACATGAAAAAGCAATTAAAGGAAATCTTAAAAATCCAGGAGCAGGGCCCGGAGGACATGTTTCTGACTATTTACCTGCCCTTAACCAAAAGGATTAAAAGCGGCCAGGTTCGAAAAAAAATGGAGCAGAAACTCCGCTCTTTAACTCAGCAAAAAATGAAAAAAAATCCGTACACCAAAGACCTTCCCAAAACCAGAGACAAAATTATGAGAGCAATAGACAAAAAGGTGCAGGCGCTGGACAGCTTCGGCCAGGGAGCGGCTCTGTTTGCAAGGATTGACAGGTCGCATGAACAGGAGCCGCGCGAAACACCTCTGCCGGACAACGAGACCGTGATGCTTTCCCTTGCCAGGCCCCCTAAAAAGGAGGCAATTTTGACCCGGACCTTTGACCTTGACCAGTTGATCTGGATAAAGAATCGTTCAGGTGAAACCCTGATCTTGAACATCAATCAGGCCAAAGCCGAGTTTTTCACCTTGGAGATGGGGCGGATTAAACCTATTTTCGAAAAAGAAAACATCTTCAGAAGAGCTCAAACAAAAGAAGAAAACGATGTCCTCAAAAGGGTGAAGCTCGGAGGAAGAAAAAAAGCGTTTTACGGGTTGGGAGTAAACAAGCTGCAAAAGTCAAAACAGAAAGAAAACCGGATGTTTATCAATGAGCTGACTGAAACGCTGAGAAAAAACAAAGCAGTTAAAAAAGAGTTTTCCTATCTGCTTGTTTTTTACTCTCAAGCTCTTGAAAAGCTGATTCAGAACTTGGTTGGAAAAAGCGGCATCAAATGCTGTTTTGAGCCCGTCTTGAAAAACAAGCACTACAAAAACAAGGAAAAATTAAGAGAAAAGGCAGAAAAGACAATAGAGGAGTACCAAAATCAAAGAACCCGAACAATGATGAAAAGCTTTAAAAAAACCCAAAACCGCTTTCAAGAGAACTGGGAAGGAGTTATCGAAGCAGCAAGGCTTGGTAAAATAGACACCTTATTTTTAAAGCCCCGTCTTTCTAAAAAAGGGTATAAAGACAAAGACGGCTTGCCTTATCTTTCTTTAAAAAGCGAGGAACAACGGGAAAAAGAAGAAAAGCAGAACATCGTACCCTACCTGGTAGAGCTGGTTATAAAAAGGGGCGGGAAAATCAGAATTTTAGAGGAAAAAGAAGAAGTTGATATAGCAGCCGGGTTTCGTTTCGCTTGATTTGTTTTTAAAGTAAACCGTTTAAAACTTAAAAGGGGTGAACCATCACCCCTTTTAAGTTCCAAAGTCAGTTTATTTTTTACGGCAACTCCGGTTCTTCAGGTAACTCCGGTTCTTCAAGTAATTCCGGCTCTTCAGGTCCTTCAGGTAACTCCGATTCTTCAGGCAACCCCGGCTCTTCAGGCCCTTCAGGCAGCTGAGGCTCTCCTGGTGTCTCAGCTTCTTCGGGCATTTCAGGTTCTCCCGGTTCTGCAGGTATATCCGGGTCTTCCGGTCTATCCGGCATCTCCGGCACCTCCGGCTCCTCTAACTCCTCTGAATCTTCCGGAGCAGCATCTTCCGGCATCGGAACCGGCAATACTCTTTCCATAATTCTTTGTTCAACCCTTTGCCTCAAAGGCTCCATCTGCTGTCTAACCTGTTCTCGTTTCTCTCCAGAGATCGCTTCTAAGGCTTGTTCGTGTCCGCGCATGCCATTCTGCATGGCCCGCTCAATAGCCGGCTGCGCCTGTTCAGGCACTTTTTCATAGACGCCGAGTAGAACCTCCTGGTGCTTAAGGGTTGCTTCGGAGACCTTTGACAGCAGTTCATCCGTATCCATTCCTTTTGTTTTTGCCTCTTCTGCTTTGGCCAAAGCAGAAGTAAGCTGTTGTTGATACCGCATCACAGCTGCTTCAGCCATTCCTGGATTGTTTTTAGCTGCAAGAGCTTGCGCCTCGGCTAACCGTTTTTCTGATAAATTCAGAAAGCGCTGTGCTTTAGCCATATCTCCAAAGGTGAACATAACCCCGACTTCTTCAAAAAAAGTTTTCAAGAAGTAAAGGGGACTGTCAGGCAGGATACCCGGGTTGGGTAAATCATTTGTTTGGGCCTGTACAGTTCCAGCCAAAACAAGCATTGCCAAGGTTGACGCTAATAATATTTTCTTAAACATATTTTGAATTTTTTCTTAGCTCCGACCTTTATTATTTGTTTATTTTACCATCACTCCCTATTTTTCACAAACATATACCCTGACAACGAGAAACTAAGCAGCTAATCCTGCCGCCTTTTTTTGAGAATTTTTGTGCTCTTTGACGATAAAAATGCGTTTTGTCATCTCTATCATAAATATGTCAAGGGAAAACAAAGTCATCATTAAGGCCCAGTCGGAAAAGCTTAAAGGCACAGTCCCCAGGAGCTGCTGAAAAGGAGAGAGATAGATTGCTCCCAACATAAATACAAAACCGATAAAAACGGAAACAATTAAAAATTTATTGTTCAACAGGTCCATCTCCCAGATATTTTTTCTTAAGCTTTTGCAGGCAAAAGCCACAAAAATAGTGTCAAGGGCCAAAACACTAAAAACCACTGTCCGAGTATAGGTCAAAAGCTCCCGCCCTTGAATAAAAGATGACCTTAACTTAGGGAGAACCCCTCCGCCCTTAAACAACCAGAGAAAGAGAAAAACTAAAGTGAGGTCAGCTATGGTGCTTACAATAAACATAAGAACTTTCATCTCTCCGGTTAAAAGAGGCGCCTTATACGGCTCTGGTTTTCTTTTCATAACATCTTCTTCTTCGGGCTCAAAGGCAAGGGATATGCCAGGGAGCCCGTCTTCAACAAGGTTAACCCAAAGAATCTGAAGAGCCGTAACGGGAAGCGGAGTCCCGAGCGCGATACTAATGGCAATAAGAATAATTTCTGTAAGGGAGTCGGAGATAAGATAAGTGGTTACTTTTCTGATATTGTCTAAAACTACTCTGCCTTCCTTCACCGCCTGCACAATCGTTGAAAAGTCGTCGGCTAAAAGAATCAAGTCAGAGGCCTGTTTAGCGATCTCCGTACCTGACCCGAGAGCCACCCCTACATCCGCTTTTTTAAGCGCCGGCGCATCGTTTATTCCATCGCCTGTCATAGCCACCACCTCTTTTCTTTCCTGCCAGGCATTGATTATTCTTAACTTATGTCTTGGTTCGGCGCGCGCATAGATATCAACCTGGTCCAGTATTTCTCTAAATTCTCGTTCTGACAATTGGTCCAGTTCGCTTCCCAGAAGAACGTTCTCCTCTTTTATCTTAAACCCCAGCTTTTCACCTACCGCTTTAGCAGTTAAAACATGATCCCCCGTAACAATAATGGGGCGCATGCCCGCCTCCCGGCAGGTATCAATTGATTCTTTAACATGCTCTCTAAGCGGGTCTTTAAGACCGATAAGTCCTAAAAAGTTCAGGCCCCGGCTTGCTGTTTTAGAATCCAGCATTTCTTTTATCTTTTCTTGGCCGGAATCCACTTCTTTGTAAGCTACACCTATAACCCGCATTCCTTTGGCAGTTAAGGACTCCAGCTCCTCTTTCCACTTCTTTTTATCTTCACTCTTAGAAAGTTCTAACAATTTTTCAGGAGCTCCCAGAAAGCAGAAACTGTTCTTGTTTTGATTTTCGCTTTTAATCCCCCCTTTTCTCAGAGAAACGGTCATCTTTCTTTCGTTGTTAAAGGGAAGCTCTTCTATTTCTTTAAACCTGTTTTCAAGGGCTTGCTTTTCAAACCCGTTTTTAGCTCCGCCGAGAATAACGGCTCTATCGGTAGCGCCTCCTTGTACTTTCCACTTTTCATATGGCTGGTCCGGGTTTTCAACAAACGCCTGAGCGCAGAGAACAGCTGTTTTCAGGGTTAGTTCCCGGTCCGGGCTCATAATCTTTTCTATCTCCATCTTACCCTGGGTAAGAGTCAGGGTTTTGTCAGTGGCAACAATTGAGGTGCTGCCCAAGGTTTCAACCGAAGAAAGCTTGCGTATCAAGCCTCGTTTTCTAAGAACTTTTTGCATACCCAGAGCCAGAATAACGGTCATGGCTATGGGCAGCCCCTCGGGCACAGAAGCAACTGCTGCAGCAATCGCTATCTCCAGCATCTCAATAAGGTTCCTGCCTCCTAAAACCCCTTCGAAAAAGATTCCTACACAAAACAAAGGCAGAATAATACTTACCAGGCGGGAAAAACGAGCCATTTTTTTCTGATAAGGTGTCTTTTTCTCTTCGATCTCTTCAGTCATACGGGCCACATCCCCTGTTTCGGTGTTAATTCCGGTTCTGACAACCACTCCTAACCCTTCTCCGGCCTCGATGATGGTTCCCATGTAAACCATATTTTTTCTGTTGGCCAAAATCGTTTCTTCCGCCATCGTTTCAGATTTTTTTTCCTGGGCCAGCCATTCTCCTGTCAGAATGGCTTCGCTTATCCTGAGGTTCTGAGCTTCAATTATTCTGGCATCCGCAGGTACTTTTTCTCCTGCCTGCAAAACAATAATATCACCAGGTACGATTTCTTCCTGTACAATTTTCTTTTTGTTTCCGTCCCTTACTACTATCGCTTGTGACTTAAGAGCCTTTTTCAGCTCAGAAAGTATATTGGAGGCCTTTTTTTCCTGAAAAAAACCGATTGAGGTGTTCAACACTACAGCGGCTAAAAAGAAAAAGCCATCTTGTTTCTTTTTAAAAACAAAGGACACTGCGGCGGCGACAATCAGTATTAAAATCAGAGGACTGATAACCTGCTCTAAAATAATCTTTAAAGAAGATCTGCCTCTTTTCTCAGGCAGCTTGTTCCATCCGAACCTTTCTCTTCTTTGCTCAACTTTCTGTGCGGACAACCCTTTTTCTTTTGAGACTGCCAAAGCCTCTAAAACCTCATTTTGGGCAATGGCGTGCCAGTTTTTTTTCATTAAAGACAATGGTTATGATAATATGCTGGTTAATTATAGCAAATAAGGACACCCTTAAAAGAAACGGGGGTCCGCCTCGATCAATAATTTTTAGTTGGTCTCGAATCCAATACCGGTTTCGGGTTTATCCGCTTGTTCAATCTTTTCAAACTTTTGTTCATACTGCTTGATGTTCTCCATAATCGCGGTGGCTATCCTTTTTGCGTGGCCGGGACTGGTTACAAGCCGGGCCAGCATCTGACCCACAGGAGGATGCATTAAAAAGAAATCAAGAACAAACTCTTCTTTTGAGTGGGAAACCTGCATAAAATTGGTGTGTCTTCCTTTCAGTGTTTCGTCAGAGGTTTTAATTTTGACCTTCCTTTGTTTCTGTTGATTCATATTAATTTTTTTGAGTTATAAGGTTTTTACGATTCCCTGCCACAGTTTTTACAAAAGCAGCGGCTTGAAGAACAGTAACGACAAGCATCATAACCAGATATGACCAGTGAAGCCAGTCCGCCGGCCGGCCGGGACGAAGAAAAGCATGGTTAATGATGTGAGCACTGACAAGGTAAAAAACAACATAGGTGAAGGTGTGAAGCCATTTCCAGGCAGAAACGCCCAAAAACTTAATTACTTTCCTAAAAGAAGTGACGGTTAAGACCAGGGCCCAGAAAGCAGCGATAAGAGCAACCAGGCCTGAAAGCCGTATCTCTGCCACATAGCCCGCAATATCCCAGTCTATTTTTTTAAAAACAATAACAATATGTGCCATGGACAGGATTGTAAACCAGATACCCAGCTCTCCTCTCCAGCTCCAGGGAAGGTCCCAGGGTAAAACCTCCCGGTTCGGCTTCCAAAGCCGCATCACCGGACCGATAATAAGTGTCAGGAAAAGGAGAAAAAAAGCAACCCCGGCCACAGCCCTGTTAAGGTTGATGCCGGTAAAGTAAAGAGCTGATATCAAAAGAAAAGACATTACAGCCACAACCAGATGATACAAAGGTGTATTATGAAAATCCATGTTTGTTGTTCGTTTTCTTAACTTAAAGACTTGATTTCTAACCTTTGGCTTATTTTATCAATAAACATCCTTTCTGTAAATAAATATTTCTACTTTACTGAGGAAATGTTGATCAGGTTTCCGTCTTTATCAACAACTTCCTATCCCCAGCTCTTGCGCTCTTTTGATCTGCGGTAAATCGCAGGGGTTGATCCCCTCAAGAGAATTATTTT
>CAZCSI010000029.1:0-5946 GCA_964501525.1 uncultured Candidatus Saccharibacteria bacterium
AGAAAGGATTATGTTAAAATGGTTCAATAGTTAAACATTAAATAATAATTATTTATGAAGCTTTCAATAGTCATTCCCGCCTATAACGAGGAGAAGAGAGTCGTAAAAACCTTAAAAGATATATCCGGCTACCTTGAAAAGCAGGATTACGAAGCAGAGGTCATAGTGGTCAACGACGGGTCTTCGGACAGCACGGTAAAGGTGGTGACAGAAATGAAAAAAGAATTACCCGGCCTGCGGCTGATTGACAACAAGAAAAACAAGGGGAAGGGAGGGGTGGTCAAGCAGGGTGTTTTAGAGGCGCAGGGAGATTTTATCTTGTTCACCGACGCGGACAACTCCACCGGCATTCAGCACCTGGAAAAAATGTGGCCTGAGTTTGAAAAAAAAGCGGAGTTGGTTATCGGTACACGCGACAGCCGGGACAAGAAAGGAGCCAAACAGGCGGTGCCCCAGCCGGTCTGGAAACGTCTCTTCGGAGACATAGGAAACCTGGTAATTCAGTTTTTACTCCTGCCCGGAATATGGGATACCCAATGCGGATTCAAGGCTTTTACCAAACAAGCGGGGCAAAAGCTTTTCAAAAAATCAAAAGGGTTCAGGTGGGCTTTTGATATTGAAATCCTGAAACTTGCCAGAAAGATGGGATACAAAATAGCTTTAGTACCCGTCTACTGGGTCAACGACTCTGAAAGCAGTTTCAAGCTTAAAGGTTATGTACGGTTTTTCAAGGAGTTTTTTAAAATTAAATGGAACTTTTTAACGGGTAAATACGAATTATGAGTAAAAAAGATTTTCCTTCGGAATTAAGATTCGATGTCGCTTCAAAAGATTGGGTGGTGATTGCCACCGGCCGGGCCAAAAGACCGGATTCATTCAAAAAAGAGGCAAAGAAGATCGAAAGAACTCCTCCCGAAGAGTGCCCTTTTTGCAAAATTAATACTCAGAAGCCGGCCACAATAGTGTTTGCCCAAGGAAAAGAAGTAAAACTGGAAAAGGGCCGAGAGGTGCCCGAGAACTGGACAACCGTTTCCATCCCCAACAAGTATCCCGCTTTCAGGCCTACCGGAGAGATACAAGAAAAAGAACGGGGCCCGATGTATAAAAAGATGAATGCGGTCGGTTTTCACGAAGTAGTTGTCACCCGCAACCACGATGACCCCATGGGCATCTTACCCTTAAAAAGGGTGGAAGAGTTAATAGAGATTTATCACAGGCGGTATACAAGCATGATGGAAAAGCCTTTTGTTAACTATATAGCTATTTTTCAGAATCACGGAGCTGAAGCCGGAGCCTCGATATATCACCCCCATTCTCAAATAATCACCACCCCTCTTATAGATACGGACCTCAAGACAGCCCTTTATAACTCTCGAAAATATCACCAAAACAACGAAGGGTGCGTCTATTGTGAAATGATGAAATGGGAGATGAAAACAAAGAAAAGAATAATTTTTGAAAACGATGAGTTCCTGGTTCTCTGCCCTTTTGCCTCCAAGGTTGCTTTTGAGGTCATCATTACCCCTAAAAAACACGCCTCTTGCTTCGCCAGCGCAACCAAGAAACAAAGAAGGTCGCTGGCAGAGGCCTTTAAACAGGGGCTGGGCCGGCTTTATACGGGGCTGAACAACCCTCCATATAATTTCTACCTTCACAGTGCGCCTCAGGACGAAAAAACCCACCCTTATTATCATTGGCACTGGACGATTCTTCCCAAAACATCCACACAGGCCGGGTTTGAGCTGGGGGCGGGAATGGAGATCTCTGTTATTGAGCCTGAAAAAGCTGCAGCTTATCTTAAAAAGCAGCCGTTGAAGTAAATCAACCTATTATTTACAATAAAAAATGACTGACGAATCAAGAAAAAACAAAAGGATGCTGGTTGCCAACTGGAAAATGAACCCGGGCTCCATAAGCCGGGCAGAAAAGATTTTCCATAAAACGGCAGAAAAAACAAAAACCTTAAAGGGGGTCAGAATTGTAATCTGTCCGCCGTTTTTATACCTCTCCCGCCTTGCCCGCAATTCTGCCGGCCATATTTCTTTAGGCGCACAAAACTGTTTTTGGGAAGAGAAAGGAGCTTTTACAGGCGAGGTTTCTCCGAGTATGATAAAAAAAACAGGGAGTGATTATGTTGTCTTGGGCCATTCCGAAAGAAGAAAGTATCTGAATGAAAGCGACGAGATGATATTCAAAAAATTCAAGACGGCCCTCAAGGCCGGTTTAACTCCGATCCTTTGTGTGGGCGAGACAAAAAAAGAGCGTGAGCAGCAACGCACCAAAGAGGTTATAGAGGCCCAGTTAAAATTTGTTTTAAAAGATCCGGACCGGAGCCGGCAATTCGTACTGGCCTATGAACCCCGCTGGGCAATCGGAACAGGCAAAACGCCGGACCCGGTTGAAGCGGGACAGAGAGCTAAACTTATAATAAAAAGGGCGGGGGAGAAGACTCCTGTTTTATATGGAGGCAGTGTTGACAGTAAAAACGTATCTTCTTTTATTCAGAAAGGGTTTGATGGAGTGTTAGTGGGCGGAGCTTCCCTTGATCCAGAAGAGTTTGTAAGGATAGCGGAACGGATTAGCAGCAGTTGAAATAAATAAAATAAAAATAAATTTAAAAAAACAGGTCGAAAGCAAGCCAATTGGCTTTTTTATAATTCCTTGTAATTTAAATTCTGCCTGTTATAATCTTTGAATATGGATATTTTAAAAGGATACTTTGACAACCCGACCCGCGGACAACTGCCCTTCCAAGAAGTGATAGCTGAAATCATCAGCTATATGGAAGAGGAGCCGTCCAAAAAGTATGATGTGGTAGTGGGGTGCGACTCTTCTTCGGAGCAGGACCCTTGTTTTCCCGTTGCCGTGGTTGTTTTAAGAAAAGGCTATGGAGGCCGGTTCTTTCTTAAAAGAATAAAGTTCACCAAGGAGCAAAATAAGAGTTTTGTCAACTGGAAAATGAGAATCCTGAGAGAGGTTATGCTTTCTTGTCAGCTGGCCCTTTACTTGAGAGAAAGTTTGGAAGAAAAACTCATAAACCTGGAAAACATCCCTGACTATGAATTCAAATATATTCACGCAGACATTGGGCACAACGGCGCCACCCGAGAAATGATTAAAGAGGTGACGGGGCTTATCAGGGGCAACGGATTTGAACCTAAAATAAAACCTGAATCATATGTCGCCTCCGGAGTAGCGGATAAATTTTGTTGACACCGGCGTCCACTTGTATTAGAATCAAAAAATATAAGATATCTGATTAAACTGGCCGACAAGGCAAGAAAGGTCGTAAAATAAAACTTGAACATACTGTTATGGCTAAGGAAGAAGACAGAGAGTTTCTGGAGTACGTTGTTAAACATTTAGTCGACCACCCGGAAGATGTAACAATCGACAGGAGGGTTGATGAAATGGGAGTACTCCTGATGCTCAGGGTCAACCCTGATGACATGGGTCAAGTTATCGGAAGAGGGGGCAACACTGCTCGCGCTCTTAGAACTCTGCTTCGAATCATAGGCATGAAAAATCATGCCCGTGTCAATCTAAAAATCGAAGAGCCAGAGGGAAAAAGCGAAAAGAAAGAGCCAAAAGAAAGTTCTGCTCCCAGCGACGACTTGGAAGATCTTGAGCTTTAACTAAAGGCAAATAAAAAGACGCTCTAATTTAGTTTAGAGTGTCTTTTTTGATAAAATGATGGCAGGGCATAAAAAGCTTTTATTATACCCCTATAATACAATTGAACGGTTGAACTATGAGGTTTGATATTATTACAATCTTTCCCGACATTTTTGAGTCTTTTTTAAAAGAAAGCTTGATTCAGAAAGGCATAGAAAGAGAGTTGATACGGGTAAAAGTTCATAATCTCAGAGATTACGCTGACGACCCCCACAGCACTGTAGACGACCGGCCTTTTGGAGGGGGGTTCGGCATGGTTTACAAGGTAGGCCCTATTTATAGGGCGGTAAGCAGTATAAAAAAAGATTCCGAAAATGAGAGTCAGAAAATCAGAACAATTTTGTTTACACCCAGGGGCCGGGTTTTAACGCAAAAGAAAGTAACTGAGTTTTCCGACCTCGACCAGATCATTATGATCTGCGGCCGATATGAGGGCGTTGACGAAAGAGTGGCTCAACACATTGCAGACGAAGAGATATCAATTGGAAACTATGTTTTGTTGGGCGGAGAAGTTCCCGCCATGGCAGTCACAGAAGCGGTTTCCCGTTTAGTCCCCGGAGTGATAGGAGATCCGGAGATCTTAGACGAAAGAGTAACTCAGAAAGGCTCCTTTGTAGAATACGAACAATATACCCGGCCCCAAGTTTTTCTAACTGAGAAAAAAGAAGAGTGGACGGTGCCGGAGGTATTGCTTTCCGGAGACCATAAAAAGATAGAAAAATGGCGTAAAAAACATTCCCGAAACATAGGAGAGCCTTAATCCGGTTTTATAAATGAATTTCCTATTCTCATACACCTTATAAAAGAGGGTTGTCTGTGTTGAAAAATATGTAGTGTTCTGATAGAATTACAGAGAAAGGTCAAGAGGGCGGATGGCAGAGTGGACAAATGCACGACGCTGTAAACGTCGCGGCCTATGCGCCTGCGGGGGTTCGAATCCCTCTCCGCCCACACATCGGCGCCTGAAAACCCATTGACCAATAATTTTGCCGACGTAGCTCAGCTGGCTAGAGCACTCCCATGGTAAGGGAAAGGTCCGCGGTTCGAATCCGCGCGTCGGCTCCAGAATTAATGTATTAAGCGCAAAAACTTTTTAACGTATGGCCAAGAAAAAGAAAAAACCTTTTGTAAAATTAGTCTGCTCGGTATGTGATCGGGTAAACTATTTTAAGCGTCGTTTTAAAGACCCGGAACGGACCTTAGAACTCAATAAGTTTTGCAAATGGTGCCGTGAGCCCACGCTCCACAAAGAGAAAAAATAAGGGTCGGATAAGATTTAATTATCAGCGCCGGGCCCGTCGGTTAATCGGCAAACCACTGGTCTCCAAAACCAGAACTGGGGGTTCGAGTCCCTCCGGGCCTGCTCTTTATCTCTCGGAACCGAATTAAGTTCAAAACGGGTAAACAGAAGAGAAAAATAAAATGGACAACACCTTAATAGAATATCTTATTCAGGAGGGCTGGCTCAAAACAGAAAGAATAATAAGAGCTTTTAAAAAAATCAAGAGAGAAGATTTTTTACTGGATGAATCCAAGGCTTCGGCCGAGTCCAATCGGCCTCTTTGTATCGGCCACGGTCAAACCATCTCCCAACCCCTGGTAGTGGCTTTTATGCTTGAGCTGCTCCAGCCCCGGACAGGGGAAAAAATACTGGATATCGGTTCCGGATCGGGGTGGAGCACCGCCTTATTGGCCGAGCTGGTGGGAAAAGAAGGAAAGGTGATAGGTCTGGAGATCATTCCCGAACTGGTAAGTTTTGGAAAACAGAATGTTTCTCAATATAACTTCATAAAAGAAGACAGGGTGGAAATCATTAACCGGGACGGGAAAAAAGGTTATAAAAAAGAGGCCCCCTTTGATAAAATATTGGTTTCAGCACAGAATAACCAAGTAATAAGGTCCTGGAAAAAACAGTTGAAGATTGGGGGGCGGATCGCAGCTCCGATTAACAACTCCATCGTTCTCTTTGAGAAAAAAGAAAAAGGCAGGTGGACAAGAAAAGAACATAAAGGGTTTGTTTTTGTGCCTTTAAAATAAACAACGTAATAACTCATTTAATTTAAACTATCATGAACAAAGAAAGAAAAGACGTAACGATCAAGATAGAAGACAAAAAGAGCCCTGATTCAGCACCGAGGCAGAAACAGGGGCGGGGCTCTCCTTTTCCAAAAAAGACAAGGATTCCTTTCTCCTTCCCAGTTTTAAATATAAGTCAAATAGGGTTTTCAGCACTTATAGTTCTTGTTTTTTCTTTACCTCTGTTTTTTGGAT
>CAZCSI010000030.1:0-1125 GCA_964501525.1 uncultured Candidatus Saccharibacteria bacterium
GGGGGGCCAGGATTTGAACCTGGAATCTTCGCGTCCAGAGCGCGACGTCTTACCGTTCGACTACCCCC
Organism: uncultured Candidatus Saccharibacteria bacterium; assembly: GCA_964501525.1. Classification (GTDB taxonomy): domain Bacteria; phylum Patescibacteriota; class Minisyncoccia; order Minisyncoccales; family CAYTKG01; genus CAYLVJ01. The sequence continues at coordinate 69 of CAZCSI010000030.1, forward strand.
CACTGGCTACACACTGAGATATTTACGTATAGCTGCAAAACTGGGGGCAAGGCCCAGAAACAAAGCAGCTCCCAGTTGAATCAAAGCAATATTTAATAGGTTTTCTTTAAAAAAGTTAAAAATACGGAACTCGGTGAATAGAGTCCCTATCCGGGGCGTAATAAGATAGGCGGCTCCCGCCACCAAACCCAGAGAAAGAACAAAAGCTATCATTCCGGCCATAAAGCCCTGAACTAAAAACGGTCCGCTTATAAAAGAGTTGGAGGCGCCCACCAGACGCATAATAGATATCTCCCGGGCTCGAGACTGAATAGCCAACCGGACAGTGTTAAAGGTAATAAGAGCTGACACGGATACGAAAATAACGGTAACGATTAGCCCGCTGACAGTAATAAAGTTGGATAGGTCAAAAATCTTTTCAATAACGGGTTTTCTGTCAAAATAGTCAACTTTTTCAATTACCCCGGTGTACTTCTCTTCAGTCAACAGGTTGGCAACGTGTTCCAGTCTTTCGGGCTGAACAGCTCTGATGCTCAAAGAAGCGAGAAAAGGATTGGTCCCCACTTCAGCCAATGACTCCATCAGGGCTTCATCGTCTTTATGTCTCTCTACGAAATCCTCAAAAGCTTCCTCTTTGGACCGTATAGAGACATCCTGCACCCCTTCCACAGAACTCAACTCTTCTTTCAACTCAAAGGCCTGGTCCGGACTGGAGTCTCTTTTAAAATAAACGGAGACATCTGCTTTCTGCTTGGCCTCTTCTATCAAGAAATTAACAACCGCTCTGGTTAAAACGAGTCCGCCCACCAAAGAGGTGGTGATAACAAGAACGAGAATCGTAGTGAGCGAGAGATCAATGTTTCTCCGAAAATTAATCCATCCGTTCTCTAATATTCTTTTGGCTAAAACAAACATATTCATGGGTGATGTAAACACAATATTTATCGTTTATGACACTATAAATGAAAAATTGTTAAAGTAAAACCTTGCCCTTGTCAGCTTCCATATCCAGCTCTCCGTTTTTAATGAGGATGGTCCTTACCTTTAATTCTTTTAT
>CAZCSI010000030.1:1135-5906 GCA_964501525.1 uncultured Candidatus Saccharibacteria bacterium
AATATCCCTGTCGTGGGTAGCGAAGATAACCGTGGTTCCGAACTCATTGATTCTTCTAAGCAAGCTAATCACCTCTCTGGTATTAGCTGCATCCAGGTTGCCGGTCGGTTCGTCAGCCAGTAAAATATTAGGTTTGTGGATAAGGGCCCGGGCAATGGCAACTCTTTGTTTTTCTCCTGCAGAAAGTTGTTCCGGAAAATTACAGGCCTTGTCCTCCAAACCCACTATGTTTAATACTTCGGGAACACTTTTTTCTATCTCTTCGTCCTCCGCTCCGATCACGTTTAACACAAAACAGATGTTCTCATAAACCGTTCTCGAGGGCAGCAGCTTGTAGTCCTGAAAAATAGCTCCTATTTTTCTTCTCAGGGCAGGAAGCTCTTTACGAGGCAGCTTGTTAATGTCAGTCCCGTCAATAATGATCTCTCCTTCAGTCGGCCTCTCTTCAGCCAGAACCAAGTGCAGTAAAGTAGTCTTGCCTGCTCCGGAACGACCGGCAATAACCACAAACTCGTCTTCTTCGACACTAAAGGAAACTTTGTTTAAAGCGATGGTGTCAGGCTTATAAATCTTAGTTACGTTTTTTATCTCAATCATGAAGTTTGATTTCTTCTTTAATAAAGGGGTCGAGATTTCCTTCCAAAACCTGTTCCGGGTCGGAAACCTCAACTCCGGTTCTTAAATCTTTAACCATCTTATAGGGGTGGAGCACATAACTCCTGATCTGCCTGCCCCAGGCCGGATCAATTTTGCCCTTGATTTTCTTAAGATTCTTTTTTCGTTCTTCCGCCTTTCTCTGATAAAGCTTGGAGTAAAGCATACTCAGAGCTTTCTCCTTGTTCCGGTTTTGAGAGCGTTCTGCCTCACAGGAAACGACAATGCCCGTAGGAAGGTGGGTGACGCGCACCGCAGACTCGGTTTTCTGCGTATACTGGCCTCCCGGACCCGAAGAACGAAACGTTTCCATTTTAATATCTTTTTGAGGAACCTCCAATTCATTCTCCTCAACTCTTTCCAGTCTCGGAAAAACCACCACCTGCGCAAAAGAAGTATGACGCAGGTTCTGAGATGAAAAAGGAGATACTCTTACCAAGCGGTGCACTCCGGCTTCTTTTTTAAGATACCCGAAAGCGTAAGAACCCGATATCTCCATAGTCACCCTTTTGATGCCCATTCTTCCCTCCGGCCCGCCCGGTTCTCCAAAGGACTGTTCCAGTACCTTGCAATCAAAACCTTTGCCTTCCGCATACCTAGTATACATTCTTTTGAGCATCGCCGTCCAGTCCTCTGCCTCCTGCCCGCCTGCTCCGGCATATATCTCCAAAATGGCATCTTTGCGGTCGTGTTCTCCACCCAAATAAGTGCGGAAAGAAAGCTCCTCAACCTTCTGCTCCACCTCATGAAGACGAGTTTGCAGCTCGGAAACAAGCTTTTCATCCTCTCCGCTGACCACGGTGTTTATCTCTTTCAGCTCCTGAAGCTCCCGCCTTATATCTTGATAAGTGCTGATTTCGTCACGTAGATCCGATATCTCTTTACTCACCTCTTTGGCCCGTTCCTGATTATTCCAAAAAGCAGGGTCTTGTGCTTCTTTTTCCAGGCTGTCCAGCTTCTTTTTCTTTTGCGCCAAGTCAAACCCACCGCTCCAACCGGAGCATTTTACCTTGCAGCTCTTCTATTTTTTGCTCTAACTCCTGCATAGTATTTCTTTAACACGGCCATTATTCTTTACTTGAGCCAGAGAGCGGGTTTGAACCGCTGACCTATCCCTTACGAAGGGATTGCTCTACCACTGAGCTACTCTGGCAAAGCGGGCGAGCGGAATCGAACCGCCGTCACATGCTTGGGAAGCATGAGTAATAACCATTATACTACGCCCGCGGGTTGCAATATTTTCTTAAAAAAATGATTGTATTTCAGCCAGAAAATCGTACCAAAAGCTTTTTTCTTTTTGAAAAGGTTGAGCAGACGCCTCCTCGTTCTCTTCTTTTTTAATGACCACCACCTCTTCGCCCGGCTTGTTGTAACCTTGACCCCTTATCTTTTCTTCCCAGTATTCCTCTGTTTCGCTCTCGAAAAGACCCGCTTCCAGCCTTTGTTTTTCAGTCTCCAGCTCATCCACCTCCTCAGTTAACTGGTCTCTTTTTTCTGAAAGCTCTCTTTTTCGCTTAACAATTTTCCAGTTGGAATAAATAAGAAATCCTGCTAATATTACCAAAGGAATAAGCAAAGAATAGGAAAACATCCTTTCGCTCCAATCACTTTCAGTTCTTCTTTTTCTACGCCTCATCAATAATTAATTCAACAAAATATTATCAATCACCATTTAAACTTGGTAAGAGTGTACTATGAACAAAAGAGAAAAGCTTAGGACTTTTTGGATAATAGTAGGGATCTTGACCATCCTGAGTATGGTTTTTTTCAGGATTCTACCCCTTATTCTTTAGTATAACGGCTAAAGTGCTTTTTTTTCAAGAGCCTTTGATCTCTTCAAAAAGCATCTCTATCTCGGGCATACTCAAGCTGAAACTGATTAAAAAGTAAAATAAGGCTCCGCTTGCCCCGGCCAGGCCTGTTTGCAGCAAAAGAGTAAAAAAGGTGTCAATGGTCAAAAAGGCAGCCAACGGCCTGAGGGCCAGCCACACCACGCCTCCGGACGCCAGAGACAAAACCCCGATCCTGAATAAAGAAGATAGTATCTTTCTGTTCCTGCCCATTCCCGTTTTGTTCTTCAGATAAAACAAAAGAAACAAAAACTGAACAAAAGAGGCCAAGGTAAGAGCTAAAGGAAGGGCCAGAATAACCACTCCTTGTTCGTGGTCCAGTTTCAAAAACTCCATTATCGCTTGTGAAAATACCCCGCCCGCCTGGAGCAAACGCAGAAATAGAAGAGCAAAAACAACGGTTAAGATCAGGTTTAAACCATCACTGAGGCTGATGGTTTTTGCTTTTTTGATAGTATAAAAAACCCGTCGAAAAAGAGCTATAAAGCAGACTGAAAAAATAGAAAAAGAAAAAATACCCAAACTGGCCGCACTGAGCTGAGTTTCAGACCAACCCCAACGTCCGGTTTGAAAAACCAACCTCACCACCTGGGCTCTTAAAATAAAGGTGAAGACACTAATCGGCATAACCAAAAAAAGCATTTGACGAAAGATGCGGGAAAACTCTTCCCAAAAATCTTTTTTATCCGGGTCCGTCCATTTTTTAGAAAGAAGAGGAAAAGAAGCCAGACAAAAAGGAAGGGCTATCAAACTGACCGGCACTCCTTTCAGGTTCTGGGTCAAGGTAAAAATAGAGATACTGCCTATGAAAAGTGTAGAAGCCAAAGCTGTAATTACTGTTACGTTGAGCTGCACAAAAAATGCGCCCAGGGCGGTAAAAGGAATCAAAGAAATAGTTTCTTTTAAACGATGGTTGCGCAGGGTGAGAACCGGTTTGTAAAAAAATCCCTCCTGGACCGCACTCGGCACCTGAATTAAAAAATGAGCCAGAGCCCCTACGATAGGCCCGGCAACCAGCCCGTACACACCCCAACGAGGAGCCAGAAAAATGATGCCGAAAATAATGCCGAGATTGTAAAAAACAGGCGCCAAACCATAGGCGATGAAGCGGTCAAAATATTGCAGCAGCCCCGAAAAAACGGAGCTGAGACCAAACAAAATCGGACTTAAAAGCATAATACGCACCAGCCAGACTAGGGTTTGCAGTTGAGAAAAAGTGAATCCGGGCGCTATTAATTTGACCAGCTGAGGAGCAGCTATAAAAAAAATAACACTCAGAACAACCAAAAAAAGAAAGGTGAAGTTAATAAGATTGTTGGCAAATAAAAACGCCTCCTGCTCATCTTTTTTATACTCTTTGGAAAAGATAGGCAGAAATACGGCCGACAGCCCTCCGGAAACAAAAACCGCCTGGAGCAGATCGGGCAGGCGGAAAGCGGCAAAGTAAAGGTCAAGAACCTCCCCTGCTCCAAAAGTACCGGCCAGCAGCCGGTCACGCACCAAAGCTAAAGCGTGGCTTAAAAAAGCCGAAAAAGAAAGAATAATAGCCGCCCTGGTTATATTTTTAGTTTTGTGTTTTAGTATTCTATCTAACATGACATTGAACTCCTAATTATTTTAACATAAAACAGAAAACTTGATATCTTGACCAAGATGCAGAGTTATAGTATAATAAAGGTGCTTGGGTAAGTGAAGTGACTGCTCCAGTTAAGCTGGAGAGGAAAGTCCGAACACTCATCTTGGACATTTTTCTTGCAAGAATGGCTAAGAAAGGGTAGCGGGTAACGCCCGTCGTCCGTAAGGATAGGGGTGCGAACAGAAACGTGGGAGGCGAGAGCCAAACAGCCCTTTATAAGGGTGGCTCCTGTAGTAATACAGGAATGAAACGGCTAAATCCCTACTTGGGTGTAAGAGCAAATATGGTAGCTCGCTAATCTTCTAAGCAGCCGGTTTCCGGAAAGCGTAGAAGTTGACCCTGGAAGTAATTCTAGGGCCAGATAAATGGTCACTTAAAACAGAATTCGGCTTATAACTTGCCCAAGCAACTAAAAACCGCGCCTATATTCAAACACGAAATAGCGCGGTTTTTTGTTTATTCTAAAGAGTTCTCACTTCTCCGGCTCTGTCTCACCCACCTCTTCTTCGCTCTCTTCTTTCTCTTCTTCCTCTGCCTTTTCTGCTCCACCCTCTTGCTCTGTCTCCTCTGTCTCCTCTGTTTCCTCTGCTTCCTCTGTTTTTTCTTCTTCCTCTTCTTTCTCTGCCCCTGT
>CAZCSI010000031.1:0-5653 GCA_964501525.1 uncultured Candidatus Saccharibacteria bacterium
CCTCTTCATCCTTTTTGGACTCAGTCCTATAAAAAGGTATCTCTGTTATGGGCACTCTTCCCTTAATCGCTTTTCTTTTTTTCAAAAGATTGACCACCCTCTCCGGATCGCAATACTTCTCTATTTCTTTGACTTCGGTTTTGCTTAAAAAATATTTTTCTTTTTGCTTATAGATTTTTCTTACCAGACGCTGAGCGATAATCATGTTAAGGGTGGAAGAGAGAAGAAAAGGTTCTGTCTTCATATCTATCAAGCGCGGAATAGCTCCGGCAGCATCATTAGTATGAAGTGTTGATAAAACAACATGGCCGGTCAGGGCAGCGTTAATAGCCAGAGAAGCGGTTTCGCCGTCTCTTATCTCGCCTACCATAATGATGTCCGGGTCCTGTCTTAAAAGAGAGCGAAGTGCGGATGAAAAAGTCAACCCTATATTCGGTTTTATCTGAGTTTGATTAACCCTGGGCATACGATACTCAACAGGGTCCTCCACAGTACTGATATTAACCTGAGTGCTGTTTAAAATCTCGAGCATAGAATAAAGCGTAGTCGTTTTCCCTGAGCCGGTAGGCCCGGTAACCAAGCTCATCCCCACCGGTTTTCTAAGATTATACTCCACGTTCTCCAGCGCCTGGCCTCTGAACCCCAGCTCTTCAAGAGTAAAAGCCTGGCTGGTTTCAGATAAAAGCCGCATTACTATCTTCTCGCCCTCGGCCACCGGAAGTATTGAAACACGGACCGAGTATTGATAAGATTCTGTCTCTATTTTAAAACGCCCGTCTTGAGGAAGACGGTGCTCGTCAAGTTTAAGGTTGGACAAAACTTTAATCCGGGCCACAACGGATGAAGCAATCTGTTTTGGCAGAATCATGGCGTCGTGCAGAATGCCGTCAATCCGGTAGCGAACCACTACCTCTTTTTCGGTAGGCTCTATATGAACATCTGAAGCTCTTTGCAGAACAGCATGCTTGAGCAAAGAGTCAACAATCCTGACTACGGGCAGCTCCTGAGCTTTTTGACTAAGCAAAGCGTCTTCTTCCTCCTCAACCTTTTCGGAGCCCGAGATGGTTCTTATCTCCTGCGCATCCTTGCGTATCAAACCACTGAACTCGGCCTCAAGGGTTTTCTCATACTGCCGAAGCACATGCTGAATACTCTCCATATCGGTCAACCGAGGCAGAATTTTAAGATCAGCCGCTTTTCTCACAAAATCTATGGTCCGCAGGTCTTCGGGGTCAAGCATCGCTACCTCCAACTCTCTGCCTTTTCTGCGGAAAGCAACAATGTTCTGTTTTTTGGCAATAGGTTCAGGAATAATTCTAAGAACCTCCGGGTCAACCCTTTTGTCTTTTAACTTGACAAAGGGAATACCCATGATATAAGCCTTTAGTTTGCTAAGCTGCTCCTGAGTAACCAGCCCCCTGGTAACCAGCAGCTCTTCCACGCTTCTGTTTTTCTCCTCAGCCTCTTTCAAGGCTTCATCAAACTCTTGCGGGGTAACCAGCTCAGAATCAGCCAAAAAAGCCTTAAGTTGTCCCGACTCCACTTTCATTTATTCAACGTTTAACGCTGTCTCTATTTTTTCTATCACCTCCTGTAAATCATAATTTGCTTTGACCAGGTAGGTGGTGGCGCCCAAACTCAAAGCTTTTTGAATGTCCTGCGCTCTTTCCAGATTGGTAAGAATAATAACCGGAATGTGTTTTATTTCTTCTTCCTCCTTCAGTATCTTTAATACTTCAAACCCGTTTTTCTGAGGAAGCCGCAGGTCAAGAAGTATCAGGTCAGGTTTTTGAGAGCGGGCCAGACGCAGTCCTGCTTCCCCGTCAAGAGCTGAAACAAGGTCGTACTTTTCTTCCGGCATCATGTCGGAGAAAGTTTTCTGCAGCGCTGACTCGTCTTCTATAAATAAAATTTTCTTTTTCTCTTCCATAAAATTTAAATTTTGATAAATTTATTATTTGCTGTAAATAGGCAGTGTAAACCAAAAAGTTGAACCCTGTCCTTCTTTGCTCTCAAAACCCATCTTTCCTCCTAACTTCTCAACCAAGGACCGGGCGATAAAAAGCCCCAGCCCCGACCCCTGTGTTTTACGCTGAACAGCATTTTTAGCCCTGAAGAACTTAGAGAATATATATTTCTGTTCAGACCTGGGTATCCCGACTCCGTTGTCTTTGATCCGCCACAAAATCTTTTTTCTGTCTTTCTCCACCCTTTCTCAACCGTGCCTTTTTTATCACTATAGCGTATAGCATTGTCCAACAGGTTTTCAATCACCATCTTTATCTTCTCCGGGTCACCCCAAACAGGAGGCAGGTCGGGTTCTTTATTAATCTCGATCTTAACATTAGACGCCTGGGCAAAAGTTCTGTATCTCTCTACCACAGTTTCTGTAACCTCTCCCAGCTGAAAAGAAGATAGTTCTATCGGAAGAGTTAACGTTTCTATTCTGGAAACAACCAGCAGGTTGGAAGCCAGCTCTTTCATGCGGACTATGTTTTCTTTAAGAATAGTAAAGTATTCCAGTTGTTCCTCCCTTACTTCACCCACCTTACCGCTGGTCAAAACCTCCAGAGTCCAGCTCAAATTGGAAATAGGAGAACGAAGCTGGTGTGAAACCACACTGACAAACTCTGATTTCATTTTGTTCGCCTCAGCCAATCTTTCAAAGCTGCGCACTATAAGGAAATCGATTATTAATAAAAATCCTGTCAAAAAGAGAGTAACAAGCGCCATTACAGCCGGGTCTTGAATATAGTGGGCGCCTACCAAATAACTAACCACTATTGCCAGGCAGATAAAGATTCCAAGGACAACGAATAAAAACTGAGGGCACTGCCAGAGAGGCACGTGGTACTCCCTGCACTTCTCAAATAAATTGATTTCTTTTTTAATCATTGCTATAAACTTATCCCTTTTTTAATCATTACTAAAGTATAGCAGAAAATAAAAACGATTAAAAACTTAAATCAGTTTACAAGAACTAAGATTTAGGTTAAAGTAAAATCAACGGAGCGTGGTGTAATGGCAGCACGGGTCCTTTGGGAGGATCTGGTTCGGGTTCAAGTCCCGGCGCTCCGAAGGCGGGATTAGTTCAATGGTAGAACACCACCCTTCCAAGGTGGTAATGCCGGTTCAATTCCGGTATCCCGCTCCAACTGGAGCTTCACTTTTTTAAATATTTAATATTATTTATGCTTCCGTCTCAACTTTCTTCAAAATTACGTTCTCTAAAACGTTTTGTCGCAACACCAACTAAGGTGCTTATGTTGTGCCTGTTTTTGTTACTGCCCATAATTACCTTTTATTTAGGAGGACGGTACTTTCAGAAGGCACCTGAAACCGAGCAGCCTTCAGCCCATGAAAACGTATTGGACACGGAACCCTCTGATGAAAAGGACGGGTCCCGAACCCCACCAAAAGATAGCAAGATTACCAGTCATCGTTATCAGGTCAGGAAAGAGTGTGAGCTTTCCGTCACCTTGAATACGGGAGAAACCATCTTGGTTCCCCCTGAAACAATTTGCCTGGACGACGAAAGATTGATTCAAACCTCAAACTTCGGAGAATATTTAGCCTTTGGAGGAGGCATAGGAGGTGTAGACTCCGTGGTATATGTTTATCACCTTCACCAAGACAGTACGGTTTTACTGGGAGTATTCGGCACTTCAAAAATTAAAGACTTGTTATTTGTGCGCGAGGATGTTTTAGCTGTTCTTTCTGGCTACCCGGGAATACCCGAACACCATTGGTTGAGTGTTTACAACATCCCGAAAATTTTTTCGGATTACTCTCAAAACACTATCGAAATCCCTGAAGTCTCTGAAAATTTAACAAAACTTAATGTCATATCTTCTGACGCCCGATATCCAAGCTTAAAGAAAGGGTTATCTCTGCCTCCCAGTGAAACAGACCCTATCCGCTTAAGAATTTCTACTGAAGCACTTTTGGTCGATACCGAAGAAACGAACGGCGTAGCCGTTTATGGCCCTAAAGATTACGGATTCGATACAGTCTCTTCAGAAACGACCCCGGAGGAAAGCCATCAGGCCGATTAATTAAAAAGTCTGTTCGGACTAAACCTAAAAGAATAAATTTTAGCTGACCCAAATCCTTTGGGTTTCAGCTCCTGCCCAGGCTTTAAACTTGGGCTATTTTTGTTTGATTGAACAAGGACTGTGTTTGTTTTTTAAAGATCAGGGCTTTATTGCCCCAGAATTCAGCGCTTTTTCGTGATATGTCCGGACAGTTTCGTGAAAGAAGCTTGAACAAAAAATTCTCCAAAAGTGTGCAATACCTGGTATTGCACATTTTTGTTACCTATCTAAATTAGGGAAGCGACACCGCGATCCTTTAGAGCCTTTCCTTCAGTATGAAATCTATTTCTCAAATTTCAAAAAATACTGTTTTGGTTTCAGCTCCCGCTCTACTATGCTGCCCCAACTTGGTTTTCTCTCCGATAACAGCTTTAAAGCTCCATTATCTACAAACAGGGGGTCAACAATTCTTGATTTACAAAACACTTGAATATCGTAGTCTCCCGGATCGTTGCTGACCCTCACTTTGCCGCTCATCCGCTCCCAAAGTGACTTTAACTTTCTATCTTTTTCCAAAGATCTCTTTACTTTTTCTATTACAATTTTGTCGGTTGTGTAAAGATCATTTTCAGAGATATATCCTTTCCGTAAAGCATGTTTTAAACAACCTCCCACTGCTGTAAACATAACCGCCGAAGGCAACCCGGCATAATAAATCGTATTCAATTTAAAAAATAATTCGGCGTATTTTTTAGCACTTTTAAGGTTTTTAAATACCCATCTGTTGCTCTCTGTTGTTAAGTTTTCTAAAAGGTATTTTTTATCAGTCTCGTTTATCTCATTGAAAATAACGGCAGTCTTTAAAGAATAATCAATCCTGTCGGCACATAAGTCGGGTAAGCTTTTCTCTTTCAGCGGAAAGTTCTTGTCGTTCAGAATGTATTCTAAGTCAAACCCGAATTTTTCTATTATCTCCGGGATATCCGTCTGTCTTACATAGCTATCAAAAAGATTATCTTGATGGTTATGTTCTTTCTCTGAGCCGGCTTCTAAGACGTAATCAATACAGTGAGAGAAAGAAGAGTGAGAAACATCGTGAATAAGGCCGGCAATCTGTTCTTCAGTCGGCGCATTATATTTGCGAAGCAACAGATAGACACCTAATGAGTGGGCAAAACGAGTATGGTCGTACCTGCCCGTGTCAGCTTCAGGTTTTACCCAGAGAGGACGGTACCCGGCTTGATCTATATCCTTCAGTCTCTGGAGTGAAGGAGAATTTATCAACTCAAGAACAACCGGCTCTGTAATCTCAAATTCTCCGTACACCCTGTCTATATATTCCATATCATCACTTTAAAATCTAATAATGTAATTGAGCTTTATTGAATAACTTCCTTATTGTAATCGTAAGAGATTTCAGCTCTATCCCCAGCTTATTGTTATCAAGAGACAAAAATTTGATAATAAAGTTCTATTCACGCCGTCGCTTGAGCTTATCTTATCAAAAATGATTAACGCTGACAATCAACTGAAAAGGCGCCACCAGAGGGAGAAATCGGCAAAACAGAGCTTTTAAATGTAATATTTTACCTACGGTATACTTTGTTTCAAGCAGAAAA
>CAZCSI010000032.1:0-5555 GCA_964501525.1 uncultured Candidatus Saccharibacteria bacterium
AAGGAAAAGAGAATTTGTGGCAGATGCCAGCGCAGGGCTTCTTACAAGATATCCTGAAGGCCTGGCCAGAGCTCTTGAAAAACTTGACCAGGATAAAACAGTTCTTAAAAGAGCGAGCAATGCAACAGCTCACCTTTTTATTGAAAGCCCGGTCAAAACCAAAAACGGTAATAAGAATTTCCTGGTTAAACTCTTTTCTACCCACCCGCCCATAGAAGAAAGGATCAAAGCCTTGAGAAGCATGGAGGTTTAACCGGAGGGGTTCCAGAGCGGTCTAATGGAACGGCCTGGAGAGCCGTGACGCGTCAGCGTCCCGTGGGTTCGAATCCCACCCCCTCCGCCAACATAAAAATAGAGAACAGCCTTTCTTAACTTTATGGATCAGGTAGAAGAAATCAAAAATCGGCTTAACATCATTGATGTTGTCAGAGACTACATCAAGCTGGAAAAAGCAGGGGCCAACCACAGGGCTCTTTGTCCTTTTCATTCCGACAAAAAGCCTTCTCTTTTTGTTTCTCCCAGCAAACAGATTTGGAAGTGTTTTGGGTGCGGTGCAGGAGGCGATGTGTATGAATTTATAAAAAAGATAGAAGGGGTGGAGTTCGTCGAAGCGCTGGAGATTTTGGCTCAAAAAGCAGGAGTTGAATTGAAAAGAGTCAGTCCGGAGGCGATAAGTAGAAAGAAACGACTTTATGATTTATGTGATCTGGCAGGCAGATTTTTCCAAAAACAGCTTACTCACAGCTATGTCGGAAAAAAAGCTCAAAAGTACTTGATAGAAAAAAGAGGCATTAACCAGCAATCAATCGATGTTTGGCGTTTGGGGTATGCTCCTGATAAGTGGCGCTCTTTATCCCGTTTTTTAACCTCCCGCGGATTTACCAGAGAGGAGATAAGAAAAACCGGGCTGGCGGTTTTGAATAAAAAAGGAAACTTTTATGACCGGTTCAGAGGCAGGATTATATTTCCGGTTTTTGACCTTCACGGACGGATTATAGGGTTCGGAGGCCGGGTTTTCAAGAGGATGGAAGACGAAAAGGCGGCCAAGTATGTCAACACCTCGAATACTCCCTTGTATAATAAAAGCAGAGTGCTTTACGGCTTGAACAGGTCAAAAATGGCTGTCAGGCAGGCGGATGCATGCATTGTGGCTGAAGGGTACACCGATGTTATCCTTTCCCACCAGGCCGGGGTTGAAAACATTGTGGCTTCTTCCGGAACGGCCCTGACCGATTACCAGCTTCGTATTCTTCAAAGATACACCAACCGGCTGCAGTTTTCTTTTGATATGGACAGCGCAGGGAGTGCGGCTACCAAGAGAGGTATTGCTCTAGCTCAGAGAAAAGGGTTTGATATAGAGGTTCTGCTTCTGCCTGCCGGTCATGACCCCGCGGATGTTATCGAGCAGGATCCGGAGAAATGGAAGGAAATAATAAGTCAGGCTAAAGGAATTTTGGAATACTACTTTGACACGACCTTTGATAAGTTCGATTCCGACACTCCCCAGGGGAAAAAAGAAATAGCCAAAGTTTTGCTTCCCGTAATCAAAAGAGTGCCCAATGAAATAGTCAGGTTTCACTGGGTGCAAGAACTGGCTGAAAGGTTAAAAGTGACCGAATACAGTATAGAGAGAGAGCTGGAAAAGATAAAATTAAAAGAGAGTGCAGGTCCGGACACAGAAACAGAGGAGGACGAATCAGAAAAAGATGAGAATAAGAGCAGGGAAGAAATGATGGAGGACCAGCTTTTGTATTTTTTTGTTCAAGACCCGGAAACAATCAAAGTGTTAAAAGAACCGGATATGGAGTTTTTTTCCCCTGAAGGAGTTGAACTTTTTACTGGGCTCAAGAAAAATGATTTTGATTTAGAACAACTGGAAAAAGAACTTTCTCCGGCCTTACTTCAAAAAGTACAGATAGCTTTATTGGAAAAAGAAGTCAAAGGACAGCTGGAGAATGTTGAAAAAGAGGTTAAAAAATGTATAGCTGTTATTAAAAACATAAAGAAAAAAAGAAAACTGAAAGCTCTTTCAGAAAGATTAAAGCAGGCGGAGAGGCAGGGTGATGAATCCGGCGTTAAACTATTGACAGAGGAATTTAATAAACTTTCAAAACAAATTGAAAACATTAATGGTTAAACAAAAAAAGAAAAAAGTAACTGTTGAGGAACTGGATCTTTCGACCCGGACTAAGAACGCTTTAAGGGAAAACAATATTAAAACCGTAGCCGGGCTGCTGCGAAGAAAAGAAGAAACGCTTTTAAACAAAGAGGGTATTGGCGAGAAGTCGGTTCAGGAGATACGAGAGGCGCTGGGGGACCTGGGTCTGACTTTGCCCGGAAGCACAATGCCCAAGTCAAAGGTTTTTAGGGAAGAAGAGATTGAGGATTTTGTCAAGAAGGGAAGAGCCAGGGGCTTTGTGACCGAAGCAGAGATAATGAGCAGTTTTCCTCATCTGGAGAGAAACATTGAGGGTTTGGAAAAGCTTTACAGCCGTCTGGCAGAAGAAGGAGTCGATATCAGGCAGAAAACTAATTTTTTGGAAATGGAAGAAGAGTCGGGGCCGATAGGGGTCAGAAGAAAGGTAGACCCGGTTCAGATGTACCTTAAGGAGATTGGACGCACTCCATTGCTTTCCCGTAAAGAAGAGATAGAGCTTGCGAAGAAGATAGAAAGCGAAGACAAATCCGAAAAAGAGGCGGCCAAGAAAAAGATGATCCAGGCCAACCTGCGCTTGGTGGTTTCTATAGCCAAGAGATATATCGGTCGTTCTCCTTATCTAAGTTTTTTAGATTTGATACAGGAAGGAAACAGGGGATTGTTCAGGGCTGTGGAAAAATTCGACTGGCGTAAAGGTTATAAGTTTTCGACTTATGCCACCTGGTGGATAAGGCAGGCCATTACCAGGGCCCTGGCTGATTATTCACGCACCATCAGAATCCCTGTTCATATGGTGGAAACTCTTTCCAAATATACTAAAGAACAAAGAAGGCTCAGAAAACAGCTGGGAAGAGACCCTCTTCCGGAGGAGATGGCTGCTGAAATGGGGTTGAGTCTGTCTAAAATAAGGAAGATAAGAAAGATTATCAAGGGCACAATATCGTTGGAAACCCCGGTCGGCGAAGACCAGGACACCTTGCTGCAGGAATTTATCGAGGATACGGAAAGTTCTACTCCTTTACAGGAGGCAACCAGAGCTCTTTTAAAAGAAAGGCTGTCCGAGTTGATGAAAGACCTTACTCCGCGGGAACAAAAAATCCTCGAGATGCGTTTTGGTCTCGAGGACGGGGTTAAGCACACGTTGGAGGAGGTGGGTCAGGAGTTCGGGGTTACGAGAGAAAGGATTCGCCAGATTGCGGCCCGGGCTCTTAAAAAATTACGAGAGCACGAAGAATCTGACAAGTTGAAAGAGTTTTAAGGAAAAATTCAAGAGTCACTCCCGGCCCAGGTAAACATCAATCTTGTGAGTTTTTCCGTCTTTTTGAAAGGCAATCCATCTGCCTTTCACTTTTTTATTGTTAAGCTTTATCTTTTTTACGCCTTGTTCAATTTTTTCCGGGTTGTGGACAACAATTTTATAAGCATCCGGGGCATGGTTGAAGGTAATTTCGTATTCGTCCCACGAATCCGGAATACAGGGGTTAATAGTGAACTCTTCTCCTCTTATTTTCAGCCCGAGCATGAACTCAACCGTTATTCTGTAAAACCAGGCGGCAGCGCCGGTGTACCACGTCCAGCCCCCGGCTCCCGGGGTTGAATGAGGCGGGGCGTAAATATCACTGGACAAAACATAGGGCTCGACCTGATATTTATTGGTTTGCTCAAGACTGGAGGCTCTTTGGATAGGATTAAGCCAGGAAAGGAGTTTCCAGGCCGGGTTTCCTTTTTTCTGTATCAACAGCCCTAAGATGTAAAACAGGGCTGCATGGACATAACAAGCTCCGTTTTCCCGTACTCCCGGAGGATAATTTTTAATATATCCCGGGTCGCGCTCAGGATTGTCAAAAGGAGGATAAAGCAGTTTGATCAATCTTTCCCTGTCGTCTATCAGGTGTTCCTGACAGGATTGCCGGGCTGTTTCCAGTTTTTCTTGGTCTGTTTTGTTGTAGATTAAAGCCCATGCCTGGGGGGTTAGGGTAATTTTGCACTCTCTGTTTTCTTTAGACCCTAAGGGCGCTCCATCGTCGAAATAAGCTCTTTTGTACCATTTTCCGTCCCAGCCGGTTCTTTCTATTCCGGCCATTATGCTTTTAACTCGGGATTCTAATTTTTCACAAATCTCCTGTTCCCCTCTTTTTTTAGCCAGTTCAGCCCACTCTTCCATAACTTTTGCCTGGAACCAAGCCAACCAAATACTTTCGCCTTGTCCTCCAGCACCCACCTTGTTCATTCCGTCGTTCCAGTCGCCCCCTTTTATTTTTGGTAAACCATGGGGCCCGAGCTCAAACGTTTTTTCAATGGATTTCAAGCAATGTTCAAACAGAGTTGCTTTTTTTTCTGAAAAAGGCGCAATCTCCATTATCTCGCTCTCAGGATAATCCAGTCCTTTGCCTTTTAGGAACGGAATTTCTTTATCAAGGATATCAAAATCGTGGGTGAGGTTGACGTAATAGGAAGTGATGTAAACCAACCAGAGGGGGGCGTCCGTATAAAGACTTCTTATTCCCAGTCCGCTTAAGGGTTTCCACCAGTGCTGGACTCCTCCGTCTTCGTATTGTCTTCCTGCCGCTCTGACGATGTGTTCTTTCAGTATTTCAGGCCTGCTCAATCCCAAGGCCATTACGTCCTGCAGCTGGTCTCTGAAGCCGTAGGCGCCTCCCGGCTGATAAAAGGAGGATCTGGCCCATATTCTGGAGCTCAGGGTCTGGTAAAGCAGCCATTGATTCAACATTATATCCAAAGATTTATCCGGAGTTTTTATCTGTACCGGGGAAAGGGTTTCTTTCCAAAAGCTCGTTATCTGCTGCAGCGAATCTTCTACTTCTTCCTTTTTTCCGTACTTTTCTACAATCCTGTTGACAGTCTCTACGTTATCCGTTTGTCCTAAAAGAAAAGTCACCTCTTTTTCTTCTCCGGGGTCAAGATCAATTCGTTTTTGAATCCCTGCTCCCGGGTCGAGTCCCGCTCCTGTTTTACCGGAGAGTTTTTCTTTACTTAAAGCCAGAGGTTCTGACCAGTCCCGGCCTTGACCTAAGATTTCCTTTCTGTCGCCGGTCAAGCTTTGAGGCTGCTCTGTCCAGGCAAAGGCAATCTTTTCGGAAAAGTTTTCGCTTACAGGGTTGCGGGCCGTAACAGCTTCGGTTTTTTCATCTATGGCTGTTATTATATTGGGCCAGGTTTGAGCTCTCAACTCTCCCAAAACCCATTCCAGGAAATAGTAGAGAGAAAGTCTTTTCTGCCCGGAAGATTCATTCTTTATTTTGAATTTAACGATTTTTACCGGGTCGTTCAGAGGGGTGAAAAATGTCAGTTCAGAACTTATTTTTTCACATTTATGCTGGAATAGGGCATATCCTTTGCCGTATTTGACAATGTACGGGTTTTTATCTCTTTTGGG
>CAZCSI010000033.1:0-5319 GCA_964501525.1 uncultured Candidatus Saccharibacteria bacterium
GGGCGGGTCCACCCTTTTTTATTTTGGAAAATATAATCTTATCGCAAGCCTACTCGAGCTTCACGGTTGCGCCAGCCTCTTCCAGTTCTTTTTTTAGCTCCTCTGCCTCTTCTTTTTTAGCATTCTCCTTAACCGTTTGCGGCTCGGTTTCGGCCGCATCAACCAGGTCTTTGCAGTCCTTGAGACCCTTTTTGGTGATTTTCTTTATAGCCTTGATAACAGAGATTTTCTTGCCGCCGATCCCTGTCAAGATTACATTATAGGCACTTTTTTCTTCCTCTTGCTGCGCGGCAGCCGGAGCGGGGCCTGCTTGAGGGACAGCAGCGGGCATAGCGGATACTCCTAATTTTTCTTCGAGAACCTCTACTAATTTTGCCAAATCCATCACCTTCATCTCCTCTATTTCTTTGACAATTTTTTCCAAGTGTTTAGGCACCTCTACTTCTTTTTCCTCTTCTTTCTTTTCTCCCTCTTCTTTTGCTTGTTTTTCTTCCTTTTTTTCTTTATCTTCTTTTTTCGAAGCCATAGTTACAGTTATATTGATTCGTTTTTAAGCATAGACATCCGACCTTTTATAATCGTATGCAGCCCTGTGACAGGGCTGACTAAACTTCCCTGCAGTTTGCGTAATGGAGCCTGCAAGCTCCCAACCAATTTTCTTTGTAACTCTTTCAGGGATGGCAGCTGAGCCAGTTCTACAGTTTTTTCTTGAGATAAAAACTTTCCTTCCAGCCACGCGCCTAAAAGGGTCGGGGCGCCGGCTTCTTCCTGGTGGCTGTAGACTGTTTTAGCCGGAGCTATCTCGTCCTCAAAGCTGAACACCAATGCCAGCTGGCCCTGAACCTGTTCTTGTGGAAGTTTTATCTTTTTGTTGCTGAACGCGGTTTCGGCTAAAGTCTTTTTGGTTACATAAAGCCGCCCCCCTTTTTCCTTTATTTCTTTTCTGATTTTAAATAAATCATCCGCCTTTACTCCTTTGTAATCTATAAAGTAAACAGATTTTTGTTTATCCAAGTTGTTCTCTATCTCCTTTATTATCTCTTTTTTTTGTTTTTTTGTTTTGGCCATGATGGCTGTGCGAATTATGTTTTTAACATTTTTAACGGAAAATAAAAATCTGTGGAAAATCCACAGACAATAAAAATAAGATTGATCCTCGGCGGGATTCTCAAAGAGAATTATGCCTAAGCTTCCCGCTGTCTGTGGACGATTAAATTATGATAGCAAACCTATTTTAAGGAGTCAAGTATTTTGCGTCCAAAATCCCGGGCGGCAGCCGGTCCGTCAGCGGTGATGATTTGTTTGTCTTTTACCACACTGTTGTCAACAAAGCGGGCTCCGTTGTTCTCCAGAATACGGATAGGATTTTTATTGACAGAGCTGTGCCAGACTGTTGCTTTTTTATCTTTCAGCACCCCTGCTTTGGCTAAAATAACGGGCGAGATGCAGATTGCTCCCAGCAGTTTATCTTTCTCAATCGCAGTGCGGGCCAGCTGATAGCTTATTTCATTGTCAAGATGCTTTAGTGCACCGGGGCCGCCTATAAAAAAAACTCCCTGATAGTTATCCAGCTTTAACTCTTCTATTGTATGGTCTACGGTCAGCTCTCCTCCCTCCGAGCCGATGGCCAGCTCATCTTTATTGCTGGCGATCTCTACTTTTATTCCTGAATCTTCCAGGATCTTTAAAGGGATAAAGCACTCCTGGTCCTTAAACTCCCTGAAGGCTACGATAAAAACTACTTTTTGATTCTTCATCTGGTTAAATATTTATTTTTATTATAATTGTGTTCGGCAAAAGTTTTGCTGAATATGGTCTCCCCTTCCTTGGTTGTCAGGTAATACCAGTATTCCGAGTCTTTTGGGTTAAGGGCGGCCTCAATGCTTTCCAGGCCCGGGCTGCAGATGGGGCCGACAGGCAGCCCCCTGTACTTATAGGTGTTGTAGGGCGATTCGATCTCTGTTTCTTTTATGGAAACCGCTGTTGTTCTTTTACCTGTGATATAAACTATGGTGGCGTCAACTTGAAGGGGCATCCCTATTCTTATCCGTTTCCAAAGGATATCGGACGCGATTCTTTTGTCTTCAGCCCCTATTACTTCTTTTTCCAAAAGAGAAGCCATGGTAATGACCTCGAATATATCTTTTTGTCCAGGCAGCTTTTCCTTTTTTCCCCGGATAAGGGGTAGGGCTTTGGCTTCAAAGTTGGACAGCATCCTGTCTATTATCTCTTCCGAAGAAACATTGGGCTGGAAAAAATAAGTGTCAGGGAGCAAAAATCCTTCGAGCGTCGCTTCATCCGGCGCCTGTTCGAGAAAAGAAAATTTATTCTTATACTCCCCTGCCTTGATAGAGGTTATTGAGTGTTTTGTGTCAAAAGAGTTATTCAGTCTTTGTTCTATCTGCTTTAGTCTGAATCCTTCGGGAACGGTGACAGTGATTTTAGCTGATTTTCCCTCCCATAGTTTTTCAGCTATTTCGTGCGGCGTCATGGACGGGCTTAAGAGATAAACCCCTGCTTTGAGTTCAGAGTGTTTACCCTGATAAGCTGTATATAAAGCAAAAATATACTTGTTTTTTATCAGCCCTTCTTGTTCCAGTTGAGCAGCGATTGACAGCAGGCCGCTGCCTTGTTCGATTTCAAGTATTATCTCTTCTCCATCCGGGTTTTTGGGAGAGTTGGCGCCTTCTTGGACAACCAAATAAGCTCCGGAAATAAAAATACCGGATGCCGCCAGAAGAATAATTAAAATTTTTTTTGCCATACTGAATGAAAACAATTCAATCTCCTATTTCTTTTTGCACAGACCCTTCTTGAACAGGTTCTTCTTGGATGGGCAGCTGGTCAGGCACCTCTTGTTCGGTCAAGGCCGGTTTTCCTTGTTTTAAATTAAGCAAAATGTTGCTTATGAACTCGTTTTCCGGGTTGAGTTGCGCCAGTTTTTCAAACTGTTCAACAGCCTCATCTTTTTTGCCCTGCTGATCGTAAACCAGCCCGAGAAAATAAATGGCATTGGAGTAGTCGGGGTCAAGCTCCAGAGCCCTTTTCAACTCTTTTTCCGCTTTTTTCAAATGGTCCTCTACCTCCGGCTGGTTGTAATACAGGACTCCCAGCTGAAAGGCCAGGCCGATATCGCGGTGAGGGTCGTAATCCGTTAAATAAGGCTCCATATCTCTTAATTGTTCCAGTATCTCTACGGCTTTTAATGCCTGTCCGCGGAGTTCGTAAATCTTTGCTGTTTGATAAGCGGCAGGCGCGTAATCCGGTTTAAGCTCCAGAGCTGTTTTCATATATTGCTCCGCCTCGTCAAGATATTTATCTTTATCTTCTTGTTCTTCGGAAAGACCAGCCTGGATGATATAGCTTTTACCCAGTTCGGTTAACAGATAAGGATTGTCGGGTTCCAAGGCAAGAGCCTGGTTATAAGAGTCTAAGGACCGGTCAAACGCTCCTTGAAAAAGGCCGATCAGCTGCTGATAAACGTAGCCTCTTGTTTCCCAATTAGCGACATTACCGGGGTTGATCTCCGTTGCTCTTTTGGCAGACGCTACCGCCCCGGCAGTGTACTGACTTACGTTCTGGCTTATTTTTTCCTGCTCTTGTTCCGTTGACTCCAGCTCCAGTTCTATCTTAAGCAGATAGAAATAGGAAAGGTCCTGCCAAAACATCTCTTGCTGAGGGTTGAGAGAGACCGCCCGGCTGAGCTTTTTTTCTATCTCTTCAAGACTGTTCTCCGGGTCGAGAGAAGAGTTGTATTTTATCTCTGCTGTGTATCTTGCAGCTTCCAGATAGAAAATGAAAACACCGGCCGTTAACATCATAATGGTTAAAAAAGAAAGAGCGAAACCGGCTTTGAAATTGTCTTTTATGAGAAAACGTTTTTTCTTCTCCGTTGTAAGCAGCACTATGCCGGCCAGAAGAAACCACCATAAGAACTCTAAAGTTGTATTGTGATTGATAAAAAACTTAGTAACGGTCAGGCCTGCAAAACTGCTTATCAACCCCGCTCTCAAGCAGCCATATGAAGCTTGGTCTTTTGTGTCCGGACGGCTGCTATTTTCAAACTTGACTGCCTGCCAAACAACCAACGGAGCGAGTAGAAAATATATCAAACCTCCTATTGCCCCAAAACTGCCTATTTTTTCCAGAAAATCCGAGCCTCCTCTTGAAAATCTCGTATTCCAGAACAATGTTCGGTTCAGGTCGGGACCTCTAAAAAGAGACCAGCCGTATCTGAAGCTTCCCGGCCCCCAGCCTAAAAATAGAGTTTTAAAAGAGCTTTTAAGCATCTGCTGCGATATTTCAACAGTCGCTTTCCAGGACGGACTGATGTCCAGGGGTGTTTGCACCATAACAGGCATTCTTATTCCGAGAACCCCAAAAGCCAGAGAAACAGCAAAAAGAACGGCCGGCACTGCAAGAAAAATCAAGTTTTTATTTCGGTCTTTCCATAAGTCGAAGGCTAAGTAGACAATCATGGCTGTCAGCAGCCCAAGCCAGGCTACTTCATGATTGACCATAAAGAGGCAGAAGACAAAGATAAATACTGCTCCGTAGCTTAACAGCCTGTTTATTTTTTCTTTGCTTTGATTTGCGATAGAGAGCCCGACCGGTATCAAGCTTCCCAAGAATACCGCCCAATGATTAAGACCGCCCATGGGGTTGAACTCAACCGCCCGGGTGTACTGCCAGGGCAGGATAAACTTTTCAAAAAGCTGTAAAGCGCCGATCAAAGCTCCTGCCAGCCCTGAAAGAATTAACAATTTACTTGTTTTCAACAAGCTCTTTTTACTTAAAATGTGGGCCAGCGTGAAATAAAACAAAAACAGGGATAAAAAAGTTATGAAGTTTTGGCTTCCTTCTTGAGGCCAGCCCCAAAAGCTTCCCCAGGGCCACTCGGAAAATATGGTAGAGGCAAGCAATGCTGATACAAAGAGTAATGAAAAAAGATGCACCGGGGAAAGCTGTATTTCAACCCTGTTTTCGGCCAGCCCTTTGAGCAGCCAAAGAGAAAAAGCAAGGAAGCTGAATACGATAAGAAGAAGCTGTTTATTCAGTTCTATGTTGCCGCTTTTACTCCATCCAAAAAACAAAGGTAGAGAAAAAGCAAGAAATACAAGCAGGAGCGAAATCACTTTTTCCATACTCCGCCCCCTGAGATAAAATAAGATTTTTTTCATTACGCCTCCTTTTCCTATTTTAGTTTGGTTAATTTTTTTTCTGCCTACAACCTTACTCATAGTTTTTAAGCTTAACTTTTTAAAATTATTTTAAAGGCACAAAAACAAACCCTTTATGTTCTTTTCTTGTCCACCTGCC
>CAZCSI010000034.1:0-5017 GCA_964501525.1 uncultured Candidatus Saccharibacteria bacterium
TTAGATGGAAAAATTGTTGTTACTCTTGGTAAAAACGAGAAAAGAAAGAACATAGAAAAATTGGATGCAGAGATTCATACTTTTTTAAATAAAGAAGAAAGAGAAGATGTTTTGAAAGAATGGAACCAATATACTCACCCGCAGCTTAACTATTCTTTCCAGTTTCTAAAGAGTGAGGTGTGGAAGTTTCCTTGTTTTCTAACCCTTCTAATTCTTCTGAGGAAAAAGAACTTTGGTGGGAACCAATATTTATTGTGCCCGAGTACATACAACAAGTTAATGTTAAAAGTCCTGACTTGAAAATTGCTGATGGTTATCCTTTTTTGGAAGAAGGAGCAGAAATAAAGATAACAGCAGAGGCGGTAGATAGTAATTCAGTGGAAGAGCATTTGAGAAAAGACCCTCTTTTCTCACAAGTCGCTAGAAATATTCGTGAAACAGAAATAGACAGTAAGGAAGCCATTCAGTATGACTATTCTTATGAGATGGTGTCGGCAACAAATACTACATTTATCAAAGATGGCGTTTGTTATGTCGTGAATTTTAGATATGCAAGCGGGCAAGGACGGGAGAAAAACTGGTATGTTTATCAAAAGTTAATAGATACCTTCCAGATAAAAACTTGGGAAGAAGAAACTGCAGTTGATCTTTGGCCTGAGGTTAGCTGGTCGGGTCCCAAGTTCATAAAAGAAAAATACGTTCTTTATTGTGATAGTTTTTATAGCGATAACTACCTCGAGCTTGATAAATCAGTAGCTCTTACCGGCCAGAGGTGGGAAGCTGTATTGTATCCCTCTTCCCAAGAAGATTCTTTTTCCCTATATAGTGCTTTCCAGCAATACTATTCTAGGTTAACAAAAGAGGGCTGGGAACGAAGCCACAGAGTGGGGGATTTCAGATTAATGCCTTTGTCTGCGGTAAGATAAACTTTAATATTTTTATTAGTAATCCGAAAAAAATATCAGAGATTATCGCGGAAGAATATGAAAATTAACTTAACCATGATAAAAACCTACAAATTTCTCCTGCCGGCCGTTGCTGCCTTAGTACTAGCGGTAGTTCTTTTTATTTTCTGGTTAGGATCAGAATCTGATACAGAGGCCCGCATTGAAGAGATCTTGGCAGAGTTTGACGCTAGCAATCCCAGGAGTTTTTATTTGGTTTCAGGGATAACTGATCTAGGAAAGGCGGCAGTTCCTGTTCTCGAAGAGATGGCAGAGAGTGGCTCTCTCTATGAACGATGGGCAGCTTATGTGTCTTTGCCTACTCTTTTAAGAGAGAAAGCTGTTCTAGAAAAGGAGGTGCTGCCTGTTTTGAGAAAAGACTTGGAAGATAACGACCCCAGTCTTAGACTGCTCGCTTCCGCCCAGCTTGTTTCTTTCGGAGAAAAGGAAACCATCCCTGTCCTTATCTCTCTTCTAGACTCAGAGAAGGTTACTCTTTTTAGCGACCCTCCTCAACTTGTCGGCGAACAGGCCAATCTTTATCTTAAACATTTTACGGGTCAGGCCGTGTTAAGTAGTTTTAAGTCTCTACGGAAAGTGGTTGAAGAACAGGTCGAATACTTAGATGGGAAACCGGGCTTGAATAAAAATGAAAAACAGGTTCGAGATAAATTAGAAAAGGCATTAGGTGTTTCTGAAGAAACGATTTGTAAAGAAATTAAAGACATAGAGAGAGCTGGAATAATTTAATTTTTAATGAGGAAAGCTTGTTTGCTTTTTCTATTGACAGTTATTGTTTAGAAAGAGAGTATCTTGAAAGTTGCTATGGATAGAGAAAAGACTGAAACTTCCTTGGCTTCTGCAATATTAATTAATTATTTGGATACCTCTAGTGAAAAAGCACCCTTGGTTAGGGTGCTTTACTTTTATCATTTCAGCCCAAACAACTTAGGCTGCCTATAAAGAACGAGGGGGATAGATTTGGTCATCTCGACCCGGAACCCCCCTTTACCTGCAGTTTTCCATCTCAGGGCCGTTTGATAGTCAACCTCCGCAATGATGCCTTCGGTCAGCATCCATTCGTACCCTGAGCGGGAGTCGGTGTCACTTTGAGAATCTGTCTTGGATGCACAGTCTGCGACCAAGAAGGACTCCCAGTTTGAGTTCCCTAAAGGACGCATGAAGACGATTCTTCCTACTTCACCGCAGTCAGCCAAAGCAACAAAGCCGTCCGTATGAGGAACCTCCTCGGGCAAGTGGCCGTTGGCTTGATTGTTTATGACGGATCTCTCCATCACGGTGGGATCATATTGACTCATGAGCCCGGTGAAGATCAAAAGCGATGCTATTATCGTCTTTAACATTCTTTCTCCTTTTGACAATAGAAACGGACTTACCTTAAGTCCGTTTTTCTCTTCCAAAGAATAACGTATTCAATTTGGATTGTCAATTTTTTCCGACCGGATTGACTACATCAAGACTGCATATTTGTTCCTTGCTGTCATTCAGTATGTCTGGTATAATTTACAAATTTTTGCTGAAACTATCATATTTCGGATTTAAGACTATAGTATAGAAAAAACGAGAGCGAGTTTTCGCTCTCGTTTCTAGGATACCTGACGGATTCACCTTCTTGCCAGGTATATCATCGTGATGCTGATGGCAACGCCGGCTGTAATGATGATCCAGCCGACTGTTGGGGCCCGATCCAGCAGGCCCAGCCCAACGAAGGGGAGCGTCATTGCGCCGACTCCCGCGTTCATCAATCTGCTTCTGGTCTTCAGCCTTTTGACCTCTTCCGGATTTTCCATCGGGTTTTCCATTTCTCCCTCCTGTTATTTCTCCCTTCTGTTATAAGAACAACCCATACCTAAAATTAACTCTTGAAATTGTTTTTGTAAAGGGTACAGCTATATCGCGGTCGAGTGGTAGAAGTGAATTCCTTTTCTTTTAATGTTATTATTAGACAAGTCCTTGTTGATAATAGGAGTAACGGATTGAAGAACATGTCTTTAGTCAAGGCCAAGAACCTGAGCAAATATTTTGATTCTTTCAAGGCGGTGGACGATATCTCCTTTGAGATTGAAAAAGGAGAGATTTTCGGTTTACTCGGCCCCAATGGGGCGGGAAAGACCACCACTATTAGAATGCTTACAGGTGTTTTGAAGCCCACTGAAGGTAAAGCTTTTATTGGAGAATACAATATTGAAATTTCTCCTATAGAGGCTAAACAGATGATGGGTATTGTTCCGGAGATGGCCAATGCCTACATTGACATCTCCGCCTTAGACAATCTTTTACTTGTTGCAAAGCTATACGGAATGGAAAGGAAAAAGAGCATTAAGAAGGCTGAGGAGCTGCTCGAAATGTTCGAACTTTTTGACAAGAGAAGAGATAAGGTGAGGACCTTCTCAAAGGGTATGAAGCAGAGGCTGATTTTGGCTATGGCTTTGATGAATGACTCTCAAATTTTGTTTTTGGACGAACCCACTGCAGGGCTTGATGTAGAAAGCGTGAGGATTATCAGACAGTTGATAAGAGAGTTTAACGAAAAAGGGAAAACAATTCTTTTAACTACTCACAATATTGAAGAAGCCAACCTTTTGTGCGACAGAGTGGCGATTATGAATTACGGGAAAATAGTGGCCGTCGATCGACCGGAAAAGTTGAGGCACACCATTGAAAGCACCTCTTCTATAGAGGTGGCTTTTAAAAAAGCTCTGGAGGCGGAGAAATTAATGTTCGAAGGCGTCAATCAGGTTAAAAAAGTAGGGGACAAGTATCGTCTCTATACGCAAAAAATAGATGAGGTGGTCGGGTCTCTGGTTGACTATTCGAGGAAGTCGGATAATAAAATGATGTCGCTTAGGACTTTGGAACCAAGCCTTGAGGATGTGTTTGTCAAATTAACTAAAAAGCAATGAACGTTTTCAGCCAACTTAAGAGATCACTGGCTATCGCTCAAAAGGATCTTTCCATTTATTATTTTAGGGGCCCGGTTATTATACAAGGTCTTCTTATACCTGCTTTTTTATTCCTTTCCTTTTCTGTGAGAAGGGAGGTGCCTCTGCGGTCTTTGATGCCCGGTCTTTTGGGGATGGCTCTCTTTTTTACTGTTTCTGCTATCACCCCGGTTATAGCTCCTTGGGAAACAAGAATGAGAACTTTTGAAAGGCTGGTTTCTTCTCCCATAGCATTATGGGCCATTATTTTTGGAGACGTTCTTGCTTCTGTGGTGTTCGGAGTTTGTATTACTTTTTTTATCATTCTGGCCGGAGTTCTTCTGCTGGGGGTTGAGATTATCAGTTTTTCTTTAATCATCGGGACTGTTATGGCTGCCTTTAGTTTTTCTACGCTGGGTGTTCTTATTTCGGCTCCTCCCAAGGATAAGCCTTCGGATATAATGCTTTTTGCCACCCTGATCAAGTTTTCTCTTCTTTTTATAAGCGGAGTGTTTGTCCCTATAGCGGAGCTGGGAAGGTTTCGGGTCTTATCTTTCTTTTCTCCCTTAACCTATTACGTTGACCTGGCAAGAAGGTCCGTTCAGGGGACAAGCGAGTTTTCCTTTCTTTTGAGCCTTTCAGTTCTTACCGGGTTTACACTATTGCTTTTCTTTTTTTCCTGCTTGTGGCATAAGAAAAGCTTGGATAAAAGATTTTAACATCTCCCTCTTGTTTTGGCTTATTGATAAGAGGGGCAATTTTAATCAAAGTGTGAGAGAAGCCAAAAACAAAAAACTGCTAAGAAAACAAAAGTACTCCCGGGCTGTTGCGCTTATATTTTCCCTTATTATCACGGGCTTGATTCTTTACTACCATCAGGCCCTATTGGCCCTTGTCGTTTGGGGCTATTTCGGAGTATTTCTTCTCAATTTATTGGCCAGCGCCACTGTTATTATTCCTGTTCCTGCTTTGCCGTCAGTTATTGTTGCTGGAGCGGTTTTACCTCCTTTGCCTGTCGGAGTGCTGAGCGGTGTGGGGTCAGCCTTAGGAGAGGCCATCGCTTATTTAGCCGGCTACGGGGGCCAGGTGGTTGCTGATGAAAACAAGAGGTTGAAAAGAATTGAGCAGTCA
>CAZCSI010000035.1:0-4523 GCA_964501525.1 uncultured Candidatus Saccharibacteria bacterium
TGTCAACCCCCCTGACAAGCCAGAAGGGCCGGTATTGTTAGGACAACGATGGGACAATGATAGGACAAACTATAAAAGATTTATTTGTCAGCCCCCGGCTTTGATTTATTTAGAGGCTGACAGCCCTGACAGCGGTGAACAGTAAAGCCGGTTTGGTAAGCAGAAAAAGAGATTTAATTATACCAGAGTTAAAGAACACAAAAAGAGGCAGGAACCACCCGCCTCTTTTTGAATCTTTCCTAAACCTCTTGTTCTGCTTCCGGTTCCTGCTTTGGCATGGACTCCACCTCGTACTCAGGTTTTTTTGAAGGCTTCTTCTTTTTCTTTTTTAGGGCAAAGACAACAACGGCCAGGATAACAACCAGCACTGCCAGTCCGATAAGAAACCTTACTGCTTTTCTGGCAGTATTCCTTATTCCGTCGACAATTCCGACCCCAACTCCTCCACCCCCGTTTTCTCCATCTTCTCCGTCTCCATCTGTAATAAGGCTTCCGCCATTAGTTGCCTGATCGTCTTTTTCAAGAGATAAGGTGTACTCTGTTGTTCCGCTTCTTTCTTCACAGGTGTCCCTGTAGACCTCAACATAATAGTCTCCGCCAACCTCAGGTTCAAAAACAACCTCGGTTATGGCGCCGTATCCGCCAGATTTCTTGTCAAGCAGTTCTTCTCTCAGGTTGTTGTAAACCCGGACAGCCCCGTAAAAAGTAACATCAGGAGTAAGGCGTGCAGTTACTTTTTCTCCCGGCTTAAGAGTTACCTTGTAGTAGTCAGACCTGTCGCTTCCGTGGCTGCAGCTGATATAGCCGGTGTGTTCTCCGAAATCAACATCAAGAGCCTCTGTAATCTTGCCTCCAGCGTCTGTTCCCGTGCCAGCATCAAACCTGTCCGCCAGGTTGACATCTATGGTAAAATCAGCATTCCCATGTTCACAGAAAAGCTTCAGGTAGTATTTATCTGAAGCCTCACCGCTCGAAGTAAGCCATGAGACATCAAACCCTTCACCCTTACTCAGGGTTCTATTTTTCGTAAGATACTCCCTGTTTCCATCATAAATGCCTACTTCAAGAGACTGCTCAAAATCGCTGTCTCTTACAAAAGCATCAATATCAATCATCTGGCCCGGCTCAACACCTTCAATGTAAAAGTATTTGGTCTGGCCTCCCCTTCCCTGTTCTATCCAGTCTTCTCCTGATTCGTAGCTGCCCAGCTCAAGAAGAGCTGCATCAGAAAAGCTTTCTCCTCCCTGCGGGAGCGTGCTTTGGGCGTTAGACAAAGCTGGTCCGAACAAAAGAGCTGCAGTCAAGAAAAGAAATCCAATCTTTCTAAGACTTTTCATAACGACTTTTAACTTAAAATTTCCGACCTTTAATTTTTAACTAGTAAATCAGTTATTAAGAAACAAATTGTTTAATAATGTATGGTTTTAGAAGCCTGTCAACTTATTCGAGGTTTAAATCGAAAGCAGGAAGAAACCCAGGAAACACAAGGCGCTGAAACCGAGGGCCAGTTTGTAAAAATTGATTTTTCGAGCAATTTTCAGAACATAATGCAAAGTCAGTATTCCTATCAGAAAACTGCTGGCCAGGGCCGGCCACCCTTGTTTTGCCAGGGCAGGGTTTTCTAAAAGCAGGTAGAAACTGGAAGCGGCCACAACGGGTACGGACATCATATAAGAGGTTTTGAGCGCCTGCTCCGCCTCCATATCGCCTAAAGAAAGCCCGAACAGAGTTGAGCCCGAACGGGACAGCCCCGGGATAGCGGACAACCCTTGTAATAGTCCGCTGACCAAGGCCACCTTGTCTGAACCGAGGTTCAACCTTGTTTTTTTCTTTTGGAAATAAGCGGTAAAAAGCAGAGCCAGTCCGGTCAAGAGAAGAAGAAATTTTCCCCAGGCAATATCTTTTACCAGTTGGAAAACAAAAAAACCGACCGCGAGAGAAACAACAGTGGTAATAGATAAAAAGCGGAGTTGTTTTTTATCTTTGAAAAGCAGTATTTTTTTCCAGTCTTGGAAAAAATAGATAACAACAGCCAGCATGGTTCCCAGATGCAAAAAAAGAGCCAGTTCAACCGGCTCCTGAACACCGGCCCAGAAATGACCGGCTACAGAGACAACCCCCTCGCTGGAAATGGGAATCCATTCCACAACTCCCTGCAGGGCGCCTAAAACAAGATACTCGATGGTCATCATGTCTCTTTCTTATCCAGTTTGTCCAGCCCCAGGCCCTTGACCCCGAAATAAACTATGAGGGCGATAATCAGAAAATCGATGACAGCTGACAAAAAGTTGCCCCACAACAAGGCAACCGGGCCGACCTGCAGAACAGCTGTTTCCAGCCCTCCTACAGCTCCTAAAATCACCCCCAGAACAGGGTTGATAAGGCCTTCGATAAGAGCTGTTACCACTTTGGACACAGCTCCGCCGAGCAGGAAACCGACAGCCAGGCCGACCACCCCCCGGGTGCGGATAAACTCTATAAATCCATTTATTTTTTTCTCTTTCATAGTTTAAATGAAATAACTCTTATTCTGTTTATTTAAAAACAAGGTTCACTTTTTATTGCTGCTGATAGATTTCAGGGTTCAGAATCTGCTCCAGCTCGCTGTAGGTAAACTCTACATGCTGCTCGCCGGAAGCGTAAGGAGCAACCTGGTAATCTTCAAAGTAAAAGACAATGCTGTCTTGTTTTAGCACGAAGTGTTTAAAGTTTTCTTTGTCAGGAGCTGTGCCGGGTTCAACCATAAACTCCTGGTAATCATCACCAAGCTTGTCGGGCTGTTTAAGCTGTTCGCGGGATAACCGGGCCAGGGTGTCGAGATAAGGGGTCTGCTCTTTGAATACCTGGTCCAGGCCGTACTCTTGGCCGGAGGCAAGGTCAAAGGTTTTGGTGTGCAGAACGCTTGAACCGTGGGCTCCTCCTGTAAAAGAGTAACCTTCAAACTTAAAGCTGACAATGCGGGAGGCGGGGTTAAAAACATGGTAAACGATTATCAGTTCGTATTTCCAGTCCGGCCAGCCGCCGGGAGGCTCTTCTCCTTCAAAAAAGGAGTTGACCTCGGAAAAGAACTGGTTCTTTTCCTGCTCCACAAACTCCTGGATGCTTGCATCTATCTCCTCGCTGCCGGTTACAGGGTATTTGATATCCAAAACATAATTCTCTCCTTCTTCGCTTATAGAGCGGGGCATTATATCCTCTGGTTCTGGAACTACAGGTAGGGGCTGCTGCTCTTCCTCTCTTGTTTCCATCTCCTGCTCCTGCTCTCTCCTTTCCCTTCTGAGAAGCATAAACTCCACTGTGCCTATTGCCAGAAAGCAGATTACTGCCACCGATACGAATTTAGCAAACTTCTTCATTGTTTGATTTTAACATAAAAGACCACTCTGTTAAAAGTGGTCTTTGAGTTTCAAGTTCTGAAACAACCTATTGTTCAGTTTCCTGATTGACAAAAGGAGTTTCATCGCAGAAATCGTTTTCTTCAGTGCACCCCACCTGAATCCACTCGTAAAATATTTCAGGGTCGGAGTCAATGGCCAGTATCACCCTGTCAACAGTGGGAAACTGCTTTAAGGTCGTTTCTATCTCCGCTGTTAACTGAGTTGAACCGCAGCTGGAGCTGGCATTCGGAATAATAGGGCGGATATCTTCAAGGTCCACGTAGGCGGTTCCCTCTTCAACGTGCACGCTTTTCAGAATATCGGCTGTTTCTTCAGAGAAAAAGGAGGTGTACCCTTGAGCCTCCTCCGCTTCCGTAGGACCGGCAAAAAGCTCGTTTAAAGCGCCTCTGGCCACACCTTCGGTTTCCGATACCTCGCGCTCAACAGGAAAGACCAGAGAGCAATCTTCCAGCTCGGGGTTTAATTCAGTATTGCCGAAGTAAATTGTAAGTGTCATGACCGGGACGGGTTCCACGGGTGCAACGGGCTCGGGTTCGGGGGTTGAAGGCTCCACAGGGGCCGGTACTATCTCTTCTTCTCTACTCAAGTTCAGAAGGCCTGAACTTGTAATCAGAACCCCTGCCAGGGCTCCGATAAAGACCACTATTAAAACTGTGATAAGTATGGATTTGTTAGACATATTTGATTAAAAGTTAATGATTGGTATAGCTGATAATTAGTTACGGGATGATTATAGCACACAATTGTGATTTTCAAAACAAGGGTTTGAAATTGTTACGGCTTTGATATTATTTTCTGAGCTGCTGCCGGTAATAAGGAGCCATTCCGCCTCCGCCTTGTTTTAACTCCTCAAAAGAAGGAACTTTAAAAAGTTCTATTTTCCCATCTAAAAAATCAGAGAAAGCGAGCAGTTCTCCGTTTAAAGAAACATCAAGCCCTGTCGGCTGGTTTCCGGCCACAATAGCATCCAGCATCTGCCCCGTGTCAGTGTCAAAAAGAAGCACCGAGCCCCACTCCGGCCCGGGCAGATAATAATTGTCTCCAGCTGCATTAAGCCCTCGGCAGGAAACATACAAAATTCTTTTATCCGGGCTGAGAACTATGGTGTTGGGGTTGTACTCGGTT
>CAZCSI010000036.1:0-4124 GCA_964501525.1 uncultured Candidatus Saccharibacteria bacterium
ACCCAAAAGCTAAAATTTTTCTGCCTTTTTGGTCTCTTTTAGCTTTTTTCTTTACAGTCTTTCTTTCCACCCTGTTCTCCCTTGATATCTCCAACAGCTTATGGGGAAGCCCGGCAAGAGCAGGGGGGTTTGTCAACTTATCCTTTTATCTTCTGTTCTGCATCCTGAGTTTTCTGGTTCTTAAAAACAGGGATTGGAAAAAGCTACTTGATTTTAGTTTAATTATCGGGTTTTTCACAGGCCTGATAGCAATTTTCCAACAGTTCGGCGTTTCAAGCCAAATCTTTGTTTTTCAGCAGTCCCGGCCCGGCTCAACTTTAGGCAATCCGATCACTCTCTCTTTTTACCTTCTTCCTCTTTGCTTTATAGCTCTGTCTTTTTTTACTCTGGAAAAAAGAAAAAAGAAAAAGCTTCTTTATCTTTTTTTCCTGCTTTTTGCTTTTTTTACAATAATCATCATCACCCAGACAAGGGCCGCTCTTCTGGGGCTTTTAATAGGACTTTTTTGGTTTGTAATGGCTTATCCCAAAAAATTGAAGGTTTTAAAAATAGGCGGGCTAGTTCTACTCGGAATTGCAGTTTTAACTCTTTTTACACTGCGTGGCAACCCTCAAATCTATGAAAACTGGCACCCTGTTTTCAAAAGACCGGTTTTAAGAATTATGACCCTGACAAAAGGCACTGAAGCCGGAGCTTCCAGAATCTCTGCCTGGAAGATCTCAATCAGAGCTTTTCTTGATAGGCCTTTCTTGGGATACGGTCCTGAAAACTTTTACATCGGCTTCAACAAGCACTACGACCCTGCGCTGCCTAAAATGCAAAGAATAAAGTGGTTTGACAGGGCCCATAACTCCTTAATTGATATTCTTGTAACCTCAGGAGGTTTTGCCCTCGTTTTCTACCTGGCTTTCTTTTTCTCTCTATTTTGGGGCCTGCAAAAGATAAAAGAAGATTATTTCATCGCCCACGGCCTGCAGTCTGCTTTTTTAGCTTATCTTACTGTCTCCTTTTTCAGCATTGAGACCTTTTCCACTCTTCTTGTCTTCTTTTTTGTTTCGGCTTATTCTTTCTTTTTGATATCCAACAAAAAAAATTATCTGGCAGCAAAAAGGGAAAGATCACTTCTTTCCTTTTTTCTCCTGCCTCTTCTTGGCTGGTTCCTTTTGAGTTTTAATCTTAAGCCCTTTCAAGTCAATACAAGAATAAATATAGCTGAAGGGTTTGCTGAAGAAAAAAAGTGGCAGGAGTCCTTTGAAATCCTGGAAAAAGAATCTCAAAGAAAAAGCATCATCTCCTCCTACTTGAACGTTATTTATTCCAAACTCCTGGGAGAAAAAATTTCAGAGGCGCCTGAACAAAAAGCCGAGTTTTCAGAAAAGATCGTCAAGGTTTTGTCACAAAACTCAACCATCCAGCCCTACCACGCAAGAACCTGGCTTTACTTAGGAGAGTCACAGTTTTTTCTGGCTCAAGAAAAACAAGATCTTGAGCTGGCTGAAAAAGCCAGGCAATCTTTTGAAAAAGCTTTAAAATTAAAACCAGAAGAACCTGAATGCTGCTGGCACTTTGGTCTTGTCAATATATATTTTAACAATATTGAAGAAGGTAAAAGTTTTATAGAAAAAGCACAAAAGGCAGGCTATCCGGTTAATAAAGAATCTTCCCTGAACCAGCTAACACAGGCTTTTGGAGAAAACCAAAACTACCAGGAGATAGTTCCCATCTACAAAAAACTGATTAAAGCGAATCCTTCAGAGCCGCAATACAAAGCTTCCTTGGCTTTTGTTTATCGAGAGCTGGGAGAATATGAAAAAGCAAGAAACCTGGCTCTGGAAATCCTTAAAACAAGCCCGGAGTTCAAAGAAACAATAGAAGAATTTCTCCAAACCCTAAAATAACATTCCCACTCTTTAAACCCGAAAACCGCTCCATAAAGGAGCGGTTTTTCGGTGCTTCACAAGAAAAGCTTTGCTTCCTAAGTAACCTTAGTAAGCGTTGACAGATGGGGTTCTGAACTCGGTCAGACCCCAGCTTTGATCCGTTACTGTAGTGCTTCCTACCGTCCAGTCAATGTCGGCTACCTTGAAGTACACATAGCCGAGAGCTGAAGCGCCTCTTGTCTCCGAAGCGTTAATGGTCACCGTTGCTGTGTTGCCGTCCGGAATAGCACTGTTGGGTGAAACCTGAACGTCAAAAGAATCTGCGGCACTAAGCAATGTGTCACTTGAGTCATAGACATTAACGCTAAAGTGACTGGCAGTGGGCTTGGTCAGAGTTCCACCGTCTGCTAACACTTCAAGAGTAATAACACCTGAAACGTTGCTGGCAGTCGGATCAGTTTCATTGTAGCTGTAAGAGCTGCTAAGCGGTGAAGAAACTGTAAAGATGGCAGCCTCGTCGTCAAGAACATACATGTTGTATCCGTCAATATCACTGCTCGGCGCCGTACCTGTTGTCAGGTTCGGTTTCTCATAAGTGATGTTTCCCGACGCTACAGACAATTTGACATATTCTTCGCTGGTTACACCTGACGAAAAATCAGCTTTTGCTGTCAGGGTCTTGGTGGTGTCTTTAGCAACCTCCACCGTAAGGTCACTGAACGTAGCTGTGTTTGACGATGGCGCAACTGCACCCAACAGGGTGTCGTCTTCGTCGTAAAGGCTAACGCTTGTCACTTTGCTGAGTGCGTCAGTGGAACCTGAAGCTGTAAGCACAATATCCGTCACCTTTGAGTCACCGGTTGTTGACTTAAGGTCAAACATCAACATGTTAACGCCCTCTACTCCATCCGGGTCATCTACTCTAACTGAGGTTGACAAAGGAGTGTCAATGCTGCGGGTAGCTGTCAAGGTTGAGCTTCCTACTGTGGTGTACTTAATGGTATAAGTTTTTGTAGTAGTCAGCGTTTCCCAGCTGCTTATGCCCAGGGTGTCAACACCTCTGATTCCATTAGTTCCGTGAACGCGAACTGTTAAGTCTCTATCTGCCTCAAGCGTTTGATAGAAACTGGCTTTTACTGTCAAGGTTTTAGTAGAACCGTCAGGAACTTCAAATCCGATGCCTGTTAACCTTACATAATAGTTGCCGCTGGAATCCTTCAACACATCAGACGAACTGACTGCCTTTTCTACCAAAAGAGTGTCACCGTCATAAACTGACAGCTCGTTAATCAGGGTGGAAGGATGAACGGTGCTACCGGATGCTGTTACTGCCAGTCGAACATCGATTCTTTCGATGCTCATCTTGGACCCTATGGCCTTGACATTTATTCCGTAAATAGGAGTGTTGGTCAAGCTCGTAACGTTGGCGTTATCCGCCGGGCTGGCAGCGATTGTCACAGTAAAGCTTCCTTCAGAAGGCTCCACTACTTCCTCTTCCTCTTCCTCTTCTTCCTCTTCTTCTTCTTCCTCTTCTTCTTCTTCTTCGCCTACCTCACACAGAGCGGTTAAAAGCTCGTTGGCTTTTGCCCTGGATGTGTCGCCGAAGTAACCGGTGCCTGCTGTAAGACCCCAAGGAGCCAAAACATCACTGCTGTACTTTTCCTGGAAAGCGGAAACAGCGGCTGCGGTCAAAGGACCGTAATAGCTTGTTTCGTTTCCGGGAGAGCCAGCGCCTGATGCGGCTACCTGCGTGTCGCTGTCCTCGTTGAGTAAACTCTGAAGGCATTCCACGTCATCGCCTGTCATTCCAGTTCTCAAGGCGCGGTCAAAGGTAACTCCTGCGCAAGCTACTGGGCAGTCGCCTGAAACAGGCGTTGTCCCTTCGAGCTCAGCCAACTGTGAAGTCAGCTCAGATAACTGTTCTTGCAGAGCTTCAATCTGGGCTTGCAGTTCTTCTGCTGTAGCAGCGCCTGCTGCTGCAGGAACAACCAACCCAGCAACAAAGACCATGGCCACAACACCGGCAAAAATCTTTTTACTTGTCATTGTTTTCTGTTAATTTTTTAACTTGTAATCGACCTCTAATGGACTGTATCGACCCTTTTCCGCCCCGAGGCACGAAAAAGCCCCAGGCAGAAAACACAGCCTTTCCTTTTTCTTAATAACTTTGAATCTCAAGCACTTTTTGCAGCGCCTGTTCAAATTCTCCCTTATTATACCAATCTTTAGCTTCTTGTAAACCAG
>CAZCSI010000037.1:0-3756 GCA_964501525.1 uncultured Candidatus Saccharibacteria bacterium
AGCGCCTGTTCAAATTCTCCCTTATTATACCAATCTTTAGCTTCTTGTAAACCAGCCTCCTGCTCTTCGGTCAAGGTTTTTTCCTCCAGTTCTTCTATCTCTTCCAAAGCGATCTCTTTCTGCCGGGTGATATAACATTCTTCCAGCTCCCGGGTGGCTCTTTCAATACTTTCTGCAGTTTCTCCCACCCCGCTCATAATAGTAAACACCTCTGTGTCGCTCCGGCTTGACCTGGGGGTCTCCGCTATCTCTCTGCTTGTCTGAACCAGTTTCTCCGCCTCCCTGACTGTTGAAACCAGGCCCTCTTTTATCTGCAAAGCTTGAGATGCGCTCTTAACCTTCTCCACCTCCTGCCGGGCCAGAACAAGCTCTTTTTCCACCTCCTGCAGGTCTTGGCTCGCCATCTCCAGGTTAGCCAGGTCAGCTGAGCTGATACGCGGATAGCGTACATTATAGGTATAAAAGTTCCAGCCGACAAAAAGAGAGATAACAAGCAAAGCGGGGATAAACAAAAAGGCTCTGTTCATCAGCCAGCTCCAGTTCATAGAGAAACCACCTTCGGTTCCCAAGATCCGGTTTTTAGTGTCCATTACAAACTCTTTGTCAGGCGTTACAGCGTTCAGCTGCTTCAGTTTTGATTCTAAATTCTCCATTTGGTTGTTCTTATTTTTCCCACCCTCCCCTTATAATATAGACGAAAAACCTGCCCAAATATTACACTCTAACCTCAATACTTTTGTGCAATACCAGGCATTGCACAAGTTATCCACAGCCTCTATGAACCTAAATAGGGTGTGCAATACCTGGTATTGCACAGTTTTCCACAATTATTCAAAAAGTTCTTTTTGAGCTGGTTGTTGGGCTTTTTCCAGCTCTTGTTTAAGCGCGTTAAGGGCGCGGTGAATGGTAACCCGCACCGCATTCTCGGATTTGCCCTCAATCTGGGCTATTTCAGAGATGGGCATCTCATCCAGATAATAGAGGATAAGCACGTTTTGATAGCTGTTCTTGATTTTGGACAGAACCAGCCTCAGTTGTTCCGCCTCCTCATCCAGAATAACCTTTTTCTCCGGGTCCGGCCTTTCACTTTCCAAAGCCAACTTGTCGGGTCTTATCTTAACCGGTTCTTGGGTGCGGTAATGGTCAATCACCAGATTACGGGCCACCTGGTAGACATAGGCCTGCGGGCTTCTGATCTCGGTCGGTGATTTCATCTGCTCCCACAAGCGGATAAAAGCCTCGGCTGTAATATCCTCGGATACTTCTTTGGAGCCGACCTTGAAATAAATGAAACGGTAAACTCTTTCTATGTGGCTGTCATAGAAACGGGAGAAAAGTTTTCTTTTTTTCCGGGCTTCTTTTGTCATACCTATTCTTTATGTCCTGTCTTCATTTAGTGTCCTAATTTCTTTTATAAGAAAGGATTGTGTTCCCTCTCAAGATTATAAAGTTTAAAGCTGAAATAAAAAGAGAATAGGACAAGGGGCAGGACAGGGCAGAAGGAGTTAGGACACTTAATCCTTATTTTCTGTCCTATCCTTGTCCTACCCTCAGTTGAGCGTGTAGTAAACATCATTCCACTCTCCGTGCCTAACAATCAGCTTTTTCTGAAGCAGAGAATCAATATCCCTGCGCAGGGTTCTTTTGCTGATATCCGGGAAAAACTCTTTTAATTCATTAACCTGGGCTCTTTTCTGTTCTTTTAAAACCTCTACAATCTTAGCTTCTCTGGCTTTGAGCTTTGGCCTCGGCTTTTTCTTGGGTTCCAACTCTTTTGCTTTCGGCTTTTTGTTTTCTTCTTTTACAGGTTCGGGCTGAGGTTGTTCTTTTGCCTGTTCAACCTGGCTGGTTGTTCCCGCCACCTCTCTCAGCCTGCCGTATTCTTCTTTTAGAAAAATAAAGTTTTTCCTGTTGATCAGCTTTTCTCTTCTGGCCCACCTCAAGGTTTCTTCAAGCCGGGACAGGTTCTCGTAAAGCTCTTTTTTAGCTTCTTGAACCGGGTTGGAGCAGGAAGCCAGGATAAAGTTCTTCAAAACCCCGGCTGCTGATTTTCTTGTCTTCAGCCTTAACAAGCTTTTTTCTCCCCACTCTTCAGTTAATTGATAGGCTGATATTGTCAGCCTGATAACATAATCAATATCCATAATGCCTTAATTTACTTTAACAACCCTTTTTCACGGTTTTCTACGGTTTTTTACCCCGCCCTTTTAAAATTATGAGTTGGTTTCCAGAGCCTCCAACTCAAGGGTCAAATTCTCTATCTCCAACCTTATCTCCTCCATCTCTGTTCTCATCTCCTCTATCTCCCTCTGTTTTTGCAGTTCTCTAACCTGGTTTTCTATGGTTTGAGTCTGCCTTTCAATGCGCCTCACCTCAGCTTCAATCAGTGTCAGTTTCTGTTCCCGGGTAGAGGCGTCCGATACCTCAACCTCCCTCTCTGCTTGTTCCACCACCACTCCGCCCACCTCGGGCTCCACTCCGTTCTCTGTCTCTTTTTCCTTTTCTTCCTCTGCCTCTTCCTCCGTCTCTTCCTGCTTCGGCAGAGTTATCTCCAGTTCAGGCTCTGTTTCCAGGGGCAGTTCTGAAGACTGCCTGAAAGGGTTGGGAAGGGTTCTGACAAAAGAAAGCAGAGTGCCTCTCCAGAGAAAGGCTGCAGCTGCCAAGCACAGAAGGGCAACAGCCCACACCATCAGTAGCTTGTTCATGTCAGTGTTTTTTTAATTTTGCTATGCCCCCCTTGTTCCCCTACTATTCTACATTTTTTTATCCTGCCTGACAAGACCCCTCTTTTACACCCTGACAAAGATGACCGCCTTTAACCTCCGTTAAAGTTAAGCTATAATTCATAAATATGTTTAAAACCTTAAAACGATATTTCTCGGTTCTTATGCGCCGGCGCGCCTATTTTTTTCTTTTTGTCATAATCGCGCTTGTTGCTTCCGTTGTCGCCAACCTGGACCCTTATGTTTACAAGCTGCTGGTGGACGCCATCCCTGAAGCAGATTTTGCCCGGCTTCTGAGCATAATAGCTCTTTTTGCAGCGGTCAGGCTGGTCGGCAACTACCTGGATGTCCTCAGTTACTATATCGGTGATAAGAGCGCCATCCCCGCCTCCAATGACTTAAAAGAAAGTGTTTTTAACCATGTCCAGAGCCTTGACTGGTCTTTTCACGCCAACAAAAGAACCGGTTCCTTAATCAGCGCTTTTAAAAGAGGGGACGGTGCTTTTTGGGCCCTTTTTCTCAATATGCGGGAAGTTTTCGGGGTCATTGTGGCCTTTTTCGTAGGTTTGTTTTTCTTTTCCCGTCTTTCCATGTGGCTCTTTTTGGTTATGACCGTTGTTTTTATCTCCAACTTCACAGCCGGCTATTTTCTTATCAGGAGAAACGTAAGAACCAGAAAAAAACTGAACGAAAAAGAAGACGAGGTGACCGGAATAATAGCTGACAACCTTCTCAACTACGAAACCGTTAAATACTTTACCGGAGAGGAAAGAGAAAGAAAACGCCTTCATCAAAAACTGGGAGAGTTAATAACAAGAACCTGGAAATATGCCAACAGCTTCCGCCTCATGGACCTTGTTGTCGGCTCCATATCCGTGGCCGGGATGTTTGTTATTCTTTTTATCTCCCTGAGGCGGCTCAAAGCCGGGCTGATAACGGGCGGAGACCTGGTTATGGTCGCTTCTTTCGCCTCCAGCTTTTATTATCAATCCTTCCGCCTCCTTTACCAGTCAAGAAACATTGCCAAAAGCTT
>CAZCSI010000038.1:0-3579 GCA_964501525.1 uncultured Candidatus Saccharibacteria bacterium
CTTCGGGCGTATATCCTTTTTGTTCCAGCTCCGGAGTGGTTTTCAGTTCAGTTACTGGAAACTCTCTTTTTACTACCCCTATTGTCTCAAAGAAAAACCCATCGTCATTGTGGACCACAAGAGAATAAAACCCGGGAGAAGTTTTTGCTCCAATAGGCAAAAAAGCTGCTTTCTCTCTTGAATTGCCCATTGAATAGGCCTCGACCTCGCGGCCGAGAACATTAATTATTGTTTCTTTTTCACTTTCTATCTCCACCTTGAGAGTGTCTCCCTGCTGTAAACGGTTCGAAGAAAGAGATACGTTTCCAATCTTTTTGTTCACCGTCAACTCGTTCAATTTTTTTCTGGTGGTGGCTCCCACTATTCCTGTTCCGGAGGTAAACCCCCAGGGAGTAAGGACTTCTTGTCGATGCTTTTCCTGAAACCTGACAACAGCGTTTTCGGTTAAAGGTCCGAAAAAATCGGTTTCATTACCGGGTGAGCCGGGGCCTGTCACCCCTATTCTTGTTTCCGGGTCCTGATTGAGCAGCTGCTGCAGCCTTCTAACCTCTTCGCTTCTGTCACCGAACCCCATTCTGTTTTGAAAATAAAAGGTTTCTTGACTTGCTTGAATCTGTTGCAGCTCCTTCTGAAGCATCTCTATCTTGGCCTGCAGCTCTTTAATCTGTAAAATAAGTCTTTCCCTCTCCGAAACAGCTCCGGCTTCAAACGGAAAAGCAACAAGTAAAAACAATATGACTAAAAGTATTTTTACTTTCATAAAAGAATCAATATTATTCTCCCGTAATCAAGGAAAATATTTGAACCCTAAACCGTGGTTATGGAGGTCGGCGGGGCCACCAAGGTCAGGTAAAGCACTTTCGATTCGGCTCCAAACCTCTTTAATCTCATCCAACTGAAAACGGGTATTACAGGTAAAAGAAATAGAATCCGGTTCTACCTTTACTTTAACGCCCTCGCTCTCTAGTTCATTTAATAGTTTCTCCGGAAACTTAAACCCTTCAAGATGGTCCTGCTGGAAACCTATTTTTTGCTCACCGGGGTCGTAAAAGCCGGATTCGAAAGTAGTATAACCCTTGTTTCTCAGGTTAAAAACTGCTTCTCTGACCTGCGGCTCAATGTTTTCTTTGTAGGTTCCTATGTTCAATTCTTCCTCTGTGGGCTGTGGACTTTCCTTCACCCTTTTCCCAAGGTCTTTATACATCTGCTCAAGCACCTCTTTTCGCAGCTTGACATAATGAGCTGCAAGATCGATTTGTTCCGGTGTTAAATCATGAAAATCGCGTAATTCTTCCACCTCTTCGGGGGTGCCACTTTCCAGTATCCGATAAACAACTTCTTCGTTCCGAAGATAATGGTCTTTGGGCGCTTTCTCCAACCCGGAACCGGACTCTGGCTTGACAGGTTTTCCTTTTTGTTCTTTCCTATGTTCCGGCCTAGATTTCTTTAGCATGTTCTTGTTGACATTACTCTGAGGAGTAAGGGTTGCGAGGGTATCTCTTCCTTATCCTTTCTGCCTCTTCTTCGGCCCTTTTCTTTCTAACCTCATTGATTTTTTCTCTCAAAGAATCATCACCTCTTAGCTCCTCTGGAATAAACTCTTCCCGCCAGCAATATTGTTCAGCGAGTCTTAAAAGAAAATCCTCGTCTTTACGCAGCTCCTCAGGAACTAAACTTATTACTGAGGATGGATCTTCTCTCATAGCCATTAATAAAAAATCTTTGTTTTGAGCTAATTTTTCAGGCAGCGATTCAACCACCGAAAAATCTATTTCAGCCATTAAGGCCTTTATTCTTTTTCTTTCCAGCTCTGCTTCTGATTTTTCTTTTCCTTCCAGAGCCTCCTCTTGTAAGATATCGACAGCCTCCAGGTCAGTATCTTCAAAAGTATTCATTATCTTTGCCAACCTCTCTGCCTGCTCCTTTTTTTTGGCAGCGGTTTTTTCAACAAACCCTTCCTTTTCTCCTTCTACCCTTTCATGAACAGAAGGATCAAACTCCGGGCCTTTTTCTCTTCTTCTTGGCATGGTTTTAAATAAGTTAATTAATTATTAATCTTCTATAATTTATTATTCCTCTTCGACATAATAAGTAATGGTTTGAGGCTTTATTTCCGGCAGCTCAACCTCCCTTCTTTTTGCCATTAAAACTTCGATCTCATCTCGACCTGCATTGTATCTTTCTAAAATGGCAAATTTTTGAGGAGATATTTCTTTTAATCTTTCTGGGTCAAAAAAATAGGCGACCAGGCTTTCGCATATATCCTCAGCCATATTTTGTCTTGCGTAACCCGTCACACACTGATCTGGCTGGAGAGGATATTGCCCATGAGGAGCAATCTCGCCGGTTTCTTTATTAAAAAACCTCTGTTGTCCAGACTCTGTTTGCTTTATCTCCCATCTTTCTTCGTCTTCCCAACAATACTCCCAACCGAACTCTTTACTCCATTCTTCTTCAAGCTCGTCTTGGATCAGGTGTCCTAGTTCATGAACAAGGGTTCCCTCAAAGTTAGAAGCCTTTTCGATCCTGTGAGGAGTTAATTCCATTCCTCTTGGCGTGAAATAAAAAGCTTTTTTTTCTTCCATTGCCTTGCCATTAGTAGGATAGATATTTTCCTCTCCTAATAAACTTGGAGGTTGTTTGTTCTCAACTAAAATCCATCTAATCTTATCCAAGATACGAGGAAATGACCTGGCAACCCTTTCTAAAGAAGACACTGCCTTTGTAACATGTACTTCAGTAAGGGGTCTTTCTCCGTTGTAGTTATAGATAGTGATGGGATGATTATCTATAGTGATATCCAGTTGTTCAAGAGGAAGGCCTTTTTCCCGCCAATAACCTGAGGTATACCACTCTCTAGCCTCATGCTGCCTTTTGATGGATTCGATAATCTCTTTGTCGCTTTTCGGTTGGTTTTCTTCCTTTCCAATCACTACTGGAGAAACCCTCCACTCTCGATAGTCAGCCTTTTTTGGATCATCGGTTTTCTCGTACTCAAAAGGTAGTGGAGGTAACTTCTCCTTGTTTTCAGAATCCTCTGACTCGA
This sequence comes from uncultured Candidatus Saccharibacteria bacterium, assembly GCA_964501525.1. Taxonomy (GTDB): domain Bacteria; phylum Patescibacteriota; class Minisyncoccia; order Minisyncoccales; family CAYTKG01; genus CAYLVJ01. Next base: position 3,047 of record CAZCSI010000038.1, read on the forward strand.
TTATCTCCCATTCTTTTAATTGTGGCCCCTCTTCTCCTAGAGGCACCCTTTCCATTCTTCTTGGCATATTAGCGATGGTTTAGCAAATCCATATTCAGCTGGCGTTTCAATTATAAACTCCAAGTCGGTGGGAAATTTTTGTTTCTACCTCTCTTTTAGGCCGGCCGTATTTTAGCCGAGACAGTTTTCTAATCTTCTCAACTATGTCAGGGTTGCCCCTCTTCGGATAAATAGTTTTAACTTTAAATGGGGAAGAAATCTCTCCCTCGATCATCATTTTTAAAATTAGGGTGAAGTTATCTAAGTTTATTAGATCAAATCGTGAGAATTCAGGTTCAAACTGTTTTTCCAGAAACTCAGCGTCAGCCGATCCAACCCTAAAAGCTCCTATTGTTCCTGCATTACCCAGGACCGCATCTCTAATTTCATCTCCCAGCTGAGGAATATACTGATGACCAAGAATAAGGTTTAAACGATATTTTCGAGCCTCAGAGAGAATCGTTGCAATGGAGCTGGTGGTAAAGTTTTGGAAT
>CAZCSI010000039.1:0-2895 GCA_964501525.1 uncultured Candidatus Saccharibacteria bacterium
ATATGGCTTTACTGAAAACAAAAGGAAAGTAAGTGCTCCTGATAGTGATAAGCGGAGTCAAGAGGCAGAGGTAAAGTCCCATCTTCAAGCTCTTTTTCAAGATCTCTTTCATTCCTCATTCCCCTCAACTTTTTTTATAAGCTCCTCAATAAGCCGGGAGCTGCTCTGAATCTTTTCCCCGCCTACTCCGAACTTCATTTCAATCCCGTATTTTTCACAAACCTTGTCTTCGGGTACGTCTCCGGCTTCAAAAGAACCTCCCTTCTTCCTGTCCCCTCCGTTGCAGTGGACATCAGGCCTTATCTTTTCCACTTCCTGCGAAACACTCATGTCGTCCGGATCTTCAGGATGGTTGCTTATAACCACCTCATCCACCGCAGAAAACGCCTCTAAAACCTCTTTTCTTTCCTCCTGAGGCATAAAGACGTATCCTTTTTTAGCTCTAAGCCAGTGGTCGTTGTTTAAGATAACAAAAAGCTTGTCTCCAAGCTTTTTAGCTTCTTCAAAAAGCCTCACGTGCCCCACGTGAATAGGGTCAAACCCGCCGGAAACGGTCACCACCTTTTCTTTTTTATCCATACTTAGCTATTTTAGCTAATGACCGGTGAAGCAAACTTCCGGCCAAAAAAGTTTAAATCAGCTGGTTTATCTTGTTTCTTGTTGTTTCTCCCACAAAACCGGTTCCCTGCTCCAGGTCCCACGGACCTAGAACCTCTTCTTTGTACTTTTCCTGAAACCTGATCACCGCCTGCCTGGTCAAGGGACCGAAATAACCGGTCACCAGGCCTTCGGGATAAATCTCCTGTCCCTGATTTTTTAAAAACTCCTGCAGACAAGTTATCTCCTCATTGTTCATCCCTGTTCTGAGGTCGGATGCTATCTCCCCGCAGGAGATTTCTATTTTCTCGGTTTCCTTTTCCTGGTCAGCCCCGGCTATATCTTCCCCGCTTTCTTCTTGTTCATCCAAAACAGCCAGATGGCTTCTGAGCTGGCTTAACAGCTCTTCCAGCTCTTCTATCTTGGCCAGCACCTCGCCCCGGCTCATCTCGGAAATGGGGCGCTGGATATAATCGCTCACCCCTTCTCCGTTGGTTTCCTTTTCCAGCTCTTCGGGTTCAGTAATGGTGGTGGCTTCAAAAAAGAAAGGCACCTCCTGCTCATTGCTTGTAAACCCTGATCTTTTGGTGACCGCAATGGGGATGATGGTTACTGAGCTGACATCGGTTCCCAGCCCGGGGACAAGAATCCTTCCCCTCTGGTCCGACTCCAGCTCCATAAAGTTCAAAGAGTATCGGCCCGTGAAATCACGCACCAGGTAAGCCACTAAAAACTCATTGTCCGGGTTGCCTATAAACTGCACTCTCAGGGCTCCTTTTCTTCCGCCTGTGAATTTGTACCAGTTGCCGGCCCAATTTTTGACTCTCTGAGAAACAGCCAAAGAGCTTGAGCCCTGAACCGGCAGAAAGTTGACCTGCGGAGCCACTGTTAAATCTTTAAGGTTCTCGTTCTTGAAACAGTACTGGCTTCCCAAAGAACAGTCATTGGCATAAACCGCTATCAAAAAATCCAGGAAAACCTGGGAGAATTCAATATCGTGCCCGTTCCTTTCTAGAGCCTGTTCCAAGCTTTCAATCCCTGTTTTGTCTGATTTCAAGGAAGAAGTCAAAACCTGAACCCCGTACTTCTCTGCCAGATACTGGGCAAATATATTAACTATGCCGTAATCCCCTTTCTCGTTTTTCCATTCTGTGAGAGAAGTGGTGGGAAAATTAAGAAAATCCTCTTTTCTGTTTTTCAAATTGCTGTTTTCGAAATCATCATCAAACCCGGCCAGAGTAGGGGTGTACTCGGCCCTCAACTCGTTGAGCCACCTCTCCTCGCTTACATCACGCAGCTTATTCTTTTGATTGTAAGTGATAAGGTGCGTAAACTCGTGAACCAGGTAGCTGGGAGCCAGCTCGCTGGTCAAATGATCGATATTAAGATAAACAATGTCTTTTTTATTGGAGTTCCCCGTATATTTCTGGTCAAGGGTGCGGAAATAACCGCCTATTTCTTCTCCCATGGAATGAAAAGCGACATAAACCCGTGACTCGTTGTCAATCCCGGGCCTGGGTTCAAGCCCGTAAAGAGAGGTTATCTGCACAAAAACCTCTCTGAACCTGTTGTCAAGGTTGACCAGGGCGGACTGGGCAGCATTTTTTTCTTTGGAGTCCAGCTGGCGCCAATAATCATTTTCAGTGTAAAACAGGGCTTTGGACCCGACCCTCTGCAAAGTCATCGGCATCCTTATCCGGCCCTGAATGTCGTAGCTGGAGTCAACAAAAAAGTTCTCTCCGTCACCGACAGACAAAGCCCGTGTAAAACCGGGCATCACCAGCAAGGCCAGACTGAACAATAGTAAAATATGTTTTTTGTTTCTGTTGATCATTGTTTTTATTTTAACAAACTAAAAGGTTAAAGCAATACTAACAGAATAAAATAGAATTGACAAAAATAAAAGAACCCGGGTCTCCGCGCTTTTTCGCTTACTGTCTGTCTTATTCGTAATGCAGAATGTCAACCGGACTCATTTCGGCCGGTTGGAGAGGTTGAAACAAAAACTTATTTAGAACTTTGCTTTGTGGTATTATAAGGCAATATGAAGCAGAAAAAAGTAAATCTTTTTTACCAAATTTGTTTTTTCGTCTTTCTTTTTTTACCTTTGCTTAATCTTCCGCCCTGGTTTTCCCCTCCTGCCTGGGGAAAAACAATTGTTTTTAGGTCTTTAATGGCTGTTTTTCTTTTTGTTTTTCTGCTTAAACAAGGGGTAAACTTTAAAAACACAAAGGAGTTCATTGACCCAAAAGCTAAAATTTTTCTGCCTTTTTGGTCTCTTTTAGCTTTTTTCTTTAC
>CAZCSI010000040.1:0-2572 GCA_964501525.1 uncultured Candidatus Saccharibacteria bacterium
GAATCGGAATCGGCTATTATATTGAGAAAAAACATCTTTACAGCGAAAAAAGACAAGTACAGAAATACTTTTTTTATCAAGATAATGAGAACTAACAATTCGTTAATGGGTAGCAAAATCATTATCCTTGTTATTTTTATTATCGCTTTTGGTGGGATTACGCTTTATTTTCTCAACAGCAAGGAACAAAAGATAGTAGCGGGAGTTGTACCTCATCATCTTCTAGCTGAAAAGATGATCAGGGATTTTTTTCTTTATACTTCACAAAAAATAGAGCCAGAAACAATTGTAATTCTCAGTCCGGATCATTTTAAAGAGAGCTTGATCTTGGGTGACTGTTTTATGACGGTCGGTCCTCAGACAGATGTTTTTTTAGGAATTAAAATAGACCAATCATTAATTCAGGATTTATCTGGTACAGAGATCTGTTTTAGCAACGGAGGAGTCGGGTTGGACCATGGCATTAATAACATAACCCCCTTTATCAAAGAATATTTTCCCGAGTCAAAGTTAGTGCCGTTTATCATCCCCTTGAGTGTTTCTCTTGAGAAAACCATTGAGTTCTCTGAAAGGATTAACCAGGTTGCTCCTGCAAATACTTTGGTGATAGCCAGTGTTGACTTTTCTCACGGGGTTTCTCTTGAGAAAGCACGAGAGCAGGATGTTAAGAGTGTGCGGGCACTGCTTGGTTTTGAAAAAGAAGCCTTTGAGAGCCTTGAGGTTGATTCTTGGCAGTCACTGTTTATAGCGCGTAGCTTCGCTGATTCCAGAAACAGTAAAAAACCAACCGGTATGTATTGGTCGAACTCATCTGAATTTTTCAAGGGTCAGGAGAACGATGTCACTTCTTATTTTAGTGTTGTCTTCGAGCGGCAGAGATGATAACATAAGAGAATAATAAATTAAGAAAAAAACAAAAAGATGTTTTTTAACAAGGTCAAAAATTTATCAAAGCTGCAAAAATGCTTAACAGTTTTTACCGTTGCCTTGTCGCTGGGGGCCGTATTGGGCGCTCTTTTTTATTTCAGCGACATAAAGCTTGATTTGATTAAAAAACCTGGGGTCGAGGAACCTTCTACTTCAGAGCCCGGTAAGTTTGAATTTGAAGCGGACAAGACATTGATAAGTTTAGACGATGTGGTTTTAGCCGAAGTTGAGGTAGACCCGAGTGTGCCCTCTTATAATCTGCCTCTTAATACCAGCGAGGTAGTTAACTGGGAGGATATTCTTTCTAAAGTAGATATGAGTTTAGAAGCGCTGGCTCTTTTAGAAAAAAATGGGTTTGTAGTTACGGAGAACTCTTGGGAAAAAGGCAGTGACGACTTTGTGGACTATTACAAACACTTAGAGCGCGAGGAAATTCCTATTTTTATTACCAGTGACAGTTTACTTCATTATTATCATATCTTTTTTGACGCGACCCTAATGAAGCTGGAAAGAGATCTTTTTTACAAAGACATGTGGGATATAAGCGAGGGGCTTTATGAAAAAGCTTTGGTTCAGTATGAATCTTCGAGCGGAGATCTCAAAGAAGCAGCCAGGAGAAACGTGGCCTATCTGGCAATAGGATTGGAGCTCCTTTCTCCTGAACAGGATCAGGTTATGAGTGATGCTTCTTTGAGAGAAGAATATTGCACCCCCGGTATGTCGGAAGAGATGTGTTTCGAGATGGTAAAGGGAGTGAAGGAGAATTATGGCGATGAGGCCAGTTTAAAATACTTTACCCAAAACGAGTTTGAAGAGTACCAGGTCGAGATTCCCTCTTTTGTAAGAGAGGACGTAGAGGAAGAGTTGAAGTTGATAGCGGAACACCAGGGGTGGGAGTCCTCTCCTACTTTCATTTACCAAGAGGATTACTCCCAGTATGTGCCGCGTGGACATTACACCCGCTCTGAAAAGCTGAAGAATTATTTTAAGGCAATGATGTGGTACGGAAGAATGACAGCGCTTGTTAAGGGTTCGCCGAGCCTTAGCGAGGGTCAGTCTGCTTGTACAGGGATTATGAACGGGATCATATCTCAGTATGACGCCAAAATACAGACTATCCAGGCCAGCTTATTAACCAAGGGTCTTATGGAGGAACAAACGCTTCAGGAAAAATGGCAGAGGATGTATGTTATTACTGCTTTTTTCGTAGGCTTTTCGGATGACCTCGGCCCCTTGGAATACAGCAGTGTTTTAAAGGATTTTTTTAAAAACGGGTTTCAGGCTGAAGAGATAGAAAGCAGTTCTCAAGAATTAATGAATGCTTTTTCTTCCCTGCCTTATTCTCCCAGAATCTACGGGGGCCTGGGCAACTGTCAGCTGTTTATGTCCTGTCCGCCTCTTTCAGAGAACGAGATTGATCAGCTTGATGAGCAAGCCTCCGCATTATTAGAAGAAACAAAAGGTTTTCGGTTAATGGGGCAGAGATTCACTGTTGACTCCTGGCTTTTTTCAGAGATAGTTTCTCCTTACAGTGGAGAGTATAACGAGAGGGGCGCCTCCCTCCCTACTCAAGAAAAACCACTTACCTTTACCTGGGATGATTCTTATTTTCCTTCGGAAAAGAACAGGCCTTTTACATGGGTGA
>CAZCSI010000041.1:0-2494 GCA_964501525.1 uncultured Candidatus Saccharibacteria bacterium
TCTCTGTTATGGGTGGGGACCTTTTTCTTTGAACCCCGTATATCCTCAGCTAGTCCCATTTTTCGCAGGTTATAGCTTCGCAAATCAACCTAAAAAGCCCGATTTTTAGCCAAAAATAACATAAGCTCCATATAATATCCAATGCCAAAATCGGATTTTCGTTAGATTCGGTAGAGCATTCTTCCATTTTCGTTAGTATATTTTAAAGACCACTAAGAAAACCACCTTTTTTAACCTTGCCTAATTCCTTATCTTTTGATGATCCAATGAAAAATTTAAAATTTTTTTTAATTTTTTTCTTGACAAATTCTGATTGCATTATTATGCTATCAGATATGAGCGTGTCAAAACTTGAAAGAGCCATCGAGAAAATAAAAACAGACATTGTCGCCTTGGGCCCGCTACGGCCGGGAACCCTATATGAGAGACATAGTGTGTGCGGCAAACCCGGCTGCCGTTGCAGTAGAGAAAAAAACCCGATAAAGCATGGCCCATACTATTACTTGAGTTATACTTTCAAGGGTAAAAGCTACACGGAATTCGTTCCTCGGGATAAAGTGAAGGCAATAAAGGAGGAGATTCAAAACTACAAACAACTGGTGAAGCTGGTAGAGACGCTCATTGATTGCAGCATCAAGCTTGCGAGGTTAAGAAAAGCAAAGTAGCAATTCATGTCTGAAAGGAGGTTGAAAAGTGGCGAGAAGAAAACCCGTACCCGTCACGGTAACAGGGCAATCGGATTTTTCTATCCGTAATCTGGGGCCTTTGGTCTTGTTTAACCATCTATTAAAGGAGATGAAAATCAGAGAAATTACAAACGCACACTGCCCGGCTGATCCAAGACTGGAGGTGCCAATCGGTGATGTTATTGGGGCCTTGGTGGCCAACAGGCTCTGTTCCCCGCAGCCACTTTTGCATGTGGCTGAGTGGGCTGACGATAGTGGGGCAGAGTTTCTGCTGGGAATACCGGCTGGAGCTTTAAACGATGACCGACTAGCTCGTGCACTTGATGCAATCTTTGCAAAGAGATGGAACATCCTGGCCGACGTTGCTCTTCATGTTTGCTTAAAATTTAATGTCAGCCTGACCAAAGTGCACTACGATCCCACAAGTTTTAATTTTACGGGAGAATACAACAATCAATCCGAAAGCCCATCTCTGATGCCGGAACTTAGGCCCTTTAGGATTGAAGTGGGCCGACACGCACGTCCCGGGGATCATATAAAAGAAGCCCAGGTCGGGGTCAATCTGGCCAATGACGGCAAAGGACCTGTCCCCTTCTTCTATCACTCAGCAGATGGAAAAGCTAACGGACACGTTGCAGTTGCCAAGAATCTGCAACACCTTTTGAAGTATGTCAGGCCTAAAAAGTTGCTCATGGTCACTGACCGTGGGTGTTTTAACGCGGGACATGCCGTGCGGTTGGTCCGCTGCAACTTTGATTTTATAAGCTCACTCACCTGGAAAGAAGAGTATGCTAACTTGTTTGATAAAGAGAAACCAAACATGCAAGAATCCTCCTTTCTGTCCCTTAAAGAAAAAAGAAAGCGGAAACGCGGCCTGCCCCCCGACACCTGGGAACGATATTTCATCGGTGAGATACCCTACAAGATCACCCATGAAAAACGGTCCATCCGGGTACGCCTGATATTTGTAAGAAGTACAGCCGATATGAAAGTGTGCCAAAAGGCCAGAGAGAAATACACCGTAAAAATACGCGAGGGGCTGGAGAAAATCAAAAGCAGCGTTGAAAATGGTTACTTAAAAGAAATCCGAAAAGTGCACAAGAAAGTCAATGATCTATACGGGAGGAAACAGGCTCAGAAATACTTTACATACGAGGTCCAATCCCTTACACCAAAGGAGATTAAAACCTTGCCGCAACGTCGCAGAGGTCAGAGAAAACCAATGCTCAAGTTTTTTTACCAGTACCACTCTGACTTAGCCAGGAAAGACGCAAAATATGATGGACTTTCCGTCTTAGGTACAAGTCTGTCCAAAAATACCCACACCTCAGATGATGTCTTTGTGGCCTTCAAAGAACAGCACCATATCGAGACCGCTCACCACCAATGGAAAGCTCCATTACGTCTTAGGCCTCTCTTTTTAAAGAAACCCACACGTCTGGAAAGTCTGGTCTTTGTTCAATTTTTAGCGCTCATGGCATTTTATCTGATTCAACGTCTATACAGGTTGGCAAAGGGTAAAGCCTGTAGGACAACAGGAGAAACTCTGATACGACATTTTGTTTCCTGTCCCATTGCTGTCCGTTACGAGAAAGCTTTTGCTCAAGTTATGCCTTTCTCACTTAAGCCCGTCCAGGTCGATGTGTTGAAAAATTTGGGGTTTCCCTTTGTCAATGAGCAGATCCAGAAATATGTTATCCCCAGCAAAGAGGGGCCCGATATGGAAGGGGAGGGGGATATTTGAATACTAATGACTTGCGAAAAATGGGGCTAGACACTGCATAAAGGAAGCTTTTTGAAAATATTTG
>CAZCSI010000042.1:0-2356 GCA_964501525.1 uncultured Candidatus Saccharibacteria bacterium
ACCGCAGAAGATGCTGCCTACTATACTCTCCCGCTGCCAGCAGTTCAGCTTCCGGCTTTTAAAGCTGTCCGAGATAGTTCAAAAACTGGAAAACATTCTGGAAAAAGAAGGCATAGAAACGGAAAAGAACGCTCTTTTCGAGATAGGCAGGGCTGCCAGGGGTTCGCTCAGAGACGCTGAATCCCTGCTGGACCAGGTTATCACTTTCGCAGGCCAGGACAAAAAAATAGAAGCCCGGGAGGTAAAAGAGGTTCTGGGCCTGGTTCAGACCGAGGCGGTGGCCCAGTTTGCCAATCTAATCTTCAACAAAAAGCAGAAAGAGGCTATTGGTCTCCTGCACCAGAAGCATGAACAGGGCATGGACCTTGAAACTTTTTTACAAAGCCTTATTCAATACTTACGCCTGGCTTTGATATTGAAGATAGGCGGGGATAAAGAAATGGTTCTTTCCCAGCTGACCGAGGAAGAAACAAAAGAACTAAAGCAGAACATCGAGCCCCTTACCTCTGAACAAGCTGTCAAGGCCTTGCAGGAATTTTTATCCGCCTCCAACAGAATAAGGTATTCTCCTTTACCTCAACTGCCCATTGAACTGGCTGTTCTCGCCAGTTGCAAGAACGCCTAATTTGTGTTTTAATAGCATCAAAGCAAATTGCGGGGTCGTCTAATGGTAGGACAAGGGACTTTGACTCCCTCGATCTAGGTTCGAGTCCTAGCCCCGCAACCAGCTTCAAACATTTCGAACTCTTTTTGCTGAGGGGGGAGGGGGACGCCCCGACGCCCGGAAGAAAATTTTGACCTGCCTTGAGAATTCAAGGCAGGTTCTTTTTCAAAGTCAAAATTTGCTAAATTTTCCGAATAATAACAAAACATTGGAATACATGAGGGAAATTTGATACAATATAGATGGACACAGTTTCATGCCTTAAAGATAAAAAGGGGCAACTCTTATCAGTTTTGTCTTTAAGGCAGCTGTGTCCAGGGTTGCCCCTTTTTGATTACTCAACTAATAAAAAATATATGGCTAAAAAACCTCCAAAAAGTTGTGCTATCTATACCCGGGTTTCAACCCGCAACCAGGCTGAAAAGGATTTTTCCTCCTGCGAGTCTCAGAAAGAAAAGATCCGCTCTTTTGTTGAAAGCCAGAACAACTGGAAGATATCTAAAGTCTATTCTGACGCCGGCTATACCGGAGCAAACACTAATCGCCCCGATCTTAAGGAGTTAGTTGAAGACATAAGGAAAGGAAAGATTGATGTAGTGTTGTCTTACAAGATCGACAGGCTCACCCGCTCTCCAAAAGATTTTCACCGGCTGATGGAGGTTTTTGAAGAATACAACACCAGTTTTGTTTCCGTTACCGAAAGGTTTGACACCTCCACCCCGGCCGGCAGACTGCTTCGAAACATCATGCTTAACTTCGCTCAGTTTGAAAGAGAGCTTGTTTCTGAAAGAACCAAGGATAAAATGCTGGAGCGGGCTAAAAAGGGAATGTGCGGTGGCGGGTTTGCTCCCTTCGGCTACAAGAGAAAAAACAAAAAGTTTTTTATCGACAAAAAAGAAGCCAGAGTTATAAAGCTCATCTTTGAAACCTACGTTGAAACTGGCTCTGTGGGCAAGGTTCACAAACTACTCAAACAAAAACGCATCAAAAATAGAAAGGGCAACTTTTTTCGCAAGCCAAACATCATCTACATCTTAAAAAACGTGGTCTACACCGGTAAAGTCAAACTCCGCGACCGGGTCTTTGAAGGAATCCACAAACCCATAATCTCTGAAGAACTGTTTGATCTTGCTCAAAAAACACACAAAAAGAGGAAAAGAAAATACAGAGTTTACAAAAAGTTTCTTTTTGGCGGGTTGATTAATTGCAAGGAATGCGGATACAAAATGACATCCACTTACACCAACAAGCACAGGAAAAGAAAAATGAAAAGATATTTTTACTACCGCTGTACATCAACCCTTAAAAAAGACTGGAATGCCTGCTCCGTAAAGCAGGTCAATGCCACCAGATTGGAAAGGTATGTTTTAAAAAGCCTAAAAAGAATTTCCAAGGATAAAAACTACGTGGAAAACCTTGTTTTTAAGCTGAACCATAGAGCCGAGAGTTCGAACGGTAGCTTAAAAAACAACGGTCTCCCCCACTCTAAAGAATACGAACTCTCAGGTGTATGCTCCGATTTTGACTCAAAAACCATACTTTCCATTCTTAAAAAATTTCTTTCTTGTTTAGAAAACAGGAGGGGGGTCGAAAGAAATCTTGTTGCAAAAAGATTTATCAAGGGGATTCTCTATTCTAGAGAAAACATAAAAATTACCCTATATTATTCGGAAAATTTAGCAAATTTTGACT
>CAZCSI010000043.1:0-2145 GCA_964501525.1 uncultured Candidatus Saccharibacteria bacterium
GCTCCCGTACCTCTTATCTTCCTTACTCCAAGAGCAGCGATTGAGAGGCAGATTATAAGGATTGATATTTTAGCAAGACTATTCTTCATTTTTTCTCCTCAAGTTTTTTAACTTTTTCCCTTAAGGTTCTTATTTCTTCTCCCTGCTTTTTATCTATCAAATCGTCCTTTTTATCTTCCTTTCTTAATTTTTTAATCTCTTCCCAGATGTTTCTCGCTTCATCAAAAATAATCATTGTTGCCGGGATAACGATGATAAGCACAAAACCCAAAGGTTTTTGAGCCGCCGAAACGGCGTAGCCGACAAAAGGTACGGAAAAAAGCATTTTTCCTATCACCTCGCTTTCTCTTACTTCTCTTCTGTCGGGGGCATTGTTGGCATCTCCCTTGGTAATAAAACGGGTCTCCCCATCCACCTCTCTTATATCGTATATCCTGTGAGTCGTGGGAGCATTTTCTCTCAAGCTGGAACGGAAGGAGATGATGTCTCCTGCCTCGTACTCCGCTTGCGGTTTTACAACCGCCACGCTGCCTATCTTTATTTTCGGCTCCATTGAACCGGACTCCACCAAAAACAACTTGTAATTACCGGAGATTGGAAATGTAGAAAAAATGATAAGGCCGGCTAACACAAGGAGTGCTCCCAAAAGTACGTAGTAAGCGGTTCTTAATATTTTTTTAGTGTTCATTTTTAAAATTATGGAACTTCAATTTCTTCCGACCACAGTATCCCCGTACCAAAATGGCCCGGTCTTTGGTAGGCTTTGAATTTGTAAATGCCGGCTCCCTCGCTCGCGCTTGCTTCTATTGTTATGCTCTCCCCGCTTTCTAGGGGGCCGAAACCCCCATTAGTTATCATGCTGCCAAACATCGGGTTTCCTGTATTTTTGTAATAAAGCTCCCAGATGCTCCCCCCCTCCATATCTTCATCCCCGCTATTTTCAATAGTAGCAAAAACTTTATCACTCGTTTCTTCGTACCCATAAGGAGACACAAACTCTAAAGAGCTTTTATCCCACTCCTCTCCGTTTCCAACGGCACAGAAGAAATCGGGGTTGTTTCTTTTTTGTTCCGCATAGGCGGTAAGGTCGGCGGTGAGTACATCCGACTGAGTATCATTTCCCATCCCCGCCGGGTCGCAGTCAAAGCTTGTTCCATCCCAACTTAAATACCCCGCACACCACACAAATCCGACGAACTCGGGCGTGTGAGCGGTAAGGTGTTCTCCGGTCTCCGAATCAAATATAGCCAGGTACTTTAAATCTTTAATCAAAACGGGTCCGTACCAGTGCTCCGCCTCGTCGGGAATACCGTTCTCGTTGTTATCATGCCAGGCGTAAACGGTCAGGTATCGAGAAAGTTCTCCCGTAGAATCATCGTCTCCTTCTTCCGGCTCCTGGACTCCGTTTTCAAGGTCTGAAAAATTATCTAAAGTAAAACAACCCCAGCTGTCATTCTCGCTGACATCAAGGCGGATTATATTTTTACCCCAATCCCCTGCTTTAATGTTTTTAAAGTCAAAAAAGTGCTGGGATCCCGGATCCGGGTTCCCCAAAGAGCTACAACCTTCTCCAAACTCGCAATATGTTTGCTCTACGCTTTCCACTGCCAGGTCTATCGAGCCCGCTACAAAAACATTGCTTTCGGCTGTTTCCCTGTCAGAGTAAAAAGAAACTGTCGCGCCTACCGTGAGGACAAGAGCCGTAAAGACCGTTATTGCGCTTAAAAGTATTTTATTATTTAATTTCTTCTTCATCTTTCACTATTTAAACATTACCATGTTTCCTATTTTTATTACAGGTTTTATAGGGACCGGCTGAATATCATAAACTCTATACTCCAGGTGATCGGAAAAACGGAAACAATGAGCCCTAAAAACAAGTAGTAACCCTTATATTTTCATTGTTAATCTTTCCCCCCGATCACAAGTTCAGGGGGAATCCATTAGCAATCAAAATCGTTATTGCGGTTCACCATTAAATTCTTGCTCCCATTGAACATCATCACAGCTAAAGCCTTCATTGTTCCTCGACTGCACGGCATAGAAGATCAGGTCAGCTAACATTGTAGTTTCTTGATATTCATTGCCCATCTCGGCTCCGCTACAGAAAGCGGGATTATAAGGCTCAGGAGCAGTAGGCGGCTT
>CAZCSI010000044.1:0-2107 GCA_964501525.1 uncultured Candidatus Saccharibacteria bacterium
TTTACCTTTACTTATTTAAAATATTGTTGTTATAATCAAGACAGAACCTCATATCGCCCAAAATAGCCTAAAAGGAGGCAGGAGATGGAAAGCAGAGGGGTGAATGTAGTGATTACCGGCGGCTCTTCCGGGATAGGAAAAGCTGTCGCTAAGTACCTGGCAGGAAGGGGAGCAAACGTTTTTATATTTGCCAGGACTCCGTTTGTTTTGGCTGAAGCCCTGCGTGAGATACGAGAGCAGAGGATAAGCGAAGAGCAGAAGTTTGAAGCTTTTTCTGTCGATGTCAGAGAATCAGAGAGGGTGAAGGAAGCGATGAAGTTGATTAATGATCTCTACGGTTCACCTCAAGTTCTGATATCCTCAGCCGGAATCTGTCAACCGATAGAGTTCGTTTCGATGGACACTACTGTATTCCGGAAAGAGATAGAAACGAACTACCTGGGGGTGGTTAATGCTGCTCAAGCCGTTCTACCCTACTTCCTAGACCGACAAGAAGGGTATGTTGTCAACATCTCTTCGATGGCTGGAGTGCTGCCGGTTTGGGGGTACTGCTCGTACGCAGCTACAAAGGCCGCTGTTATAGCCTTCTCAAGGGTTTTGTGGTTTGAACTAAGGGACCAGGGCGTCAAGGTTTCGGTTGTTCTTCCCCTGGACGTGGATACGCCTATGCTGGAGAAAGAAGAGAAAACAAAGCCTACGAAAACCAAGCTGATAACAGGGGCTTTGTCTCCCCGGCGGCCAAGAAATCCGAAAGAACTGCTTGCTCTTCTGGCTCACAAGTTGTTTGTAGGGGAGTATAACCCCTCATCCGCTGAAGAGGTAGCTAAGGCTTTGATTGAGGGTATGGAGAAAGAAAAGTTCCTTATTTTCCCTGAAAGAGAGATGGAGCTTTTCTACCACCTATATCGTCCTTGGGACGGTTTGGTGTATCAGGCTTTCAGGCTGATAACTCAGCTCAGGCCACAAGGGGGGTGAACAAGAAAGGAGGCGCACAAGAAAGTAAAAAAGGAGGAAGATGAATCTTTTAAGAAAGGGAGTCGCGCTCCCTTTCTTTTTATTTGGTCTTTTGATATCAAATACTATTTTAAGCATAAGCTTTTAAATTACCGGGTCAGAGAATTATAAACGCAGTCTTCTTCGGAACCGGTATAGTGCTGGGTGTGTTTTTAGTAAGGTCTGTGACCAAGGAGGTAAAACTGAGAAAAAGGTCTCAGGAGATGACAAAGGAGCTCCAGCAGGCCTATGAGGAGTTGAAGAAACTGGATGAGGCTAAAAGTGAATTTATTGCCATGGCCTCTCATCAATTGCGTACTCCCTTGACCATTATCAAGGGTTTTACCTCCATGCTTTTGGAGGGGGATTATGGAAAACTGTCTAAAAAAGTTGAAAAACCTATCAAAAGCACATTCGATTCCAATGAACGGTTGGTGGGTATTGTTGACGACTTACTGGATATTTCCAAAGTGGACCTGGGCAGACTCGAGATACGTCCTGAAGAAACGGATTTGGTGGAATTGGTAAGCGGTGTAGTTAAAGAATTAAAGCCAAGAGCAAAGGAGAAAGGGCTTAAGTTTGCTTTTAACAAACCGGAAAAATTAAATAAAATGAAGTTAGATAAACTAAAGGTCAGGCAGGTTATTTTCAATATTATAGACAACGCCATAAAGTACACGGATGAGGGCAGGGTGGAGGTGGGGATAAAAGAGGAGGGTTTAAACATCGTAATTACGGTTAAGGATACAGGAGAAGGTTTGACAAAAGAGGAAGAAAAAATGATTTTTGAAAGTTTTACCCGGGGCCAGGCAGGAATAGATAAGTGGGTGCAGGGCGCAGGCCTGGGCTCTTATTTAGCCAAGAAATATGTGGAGTTTCATAACGGAAGAGTGTGGGCTTTTTCAAGGGGTAAAGGAGAGGGCTCCACTTTTTGTATCGAGTTTCCAAAAAAAATTAAATTCAAAAAAACAGATTGTTAAACCCTATTAGTTGGATTAAACACTTCAGTTTACAATCTTTAATCCCTTATTTTTTATCACTGAAGAGCACGGTCAAACTCTTTTTTTAAGAAATTTTTTAATAAATCGGTTTTATCATATTATTTTTGAAATTT
>CAZCSI010000045.1:0-1991 GCA_964501525.1 uncultured Candidatus Saccharibacteria bacterium
AAAACCTGACATTTCTATTTAACGCAAACCCTGACATTTCTATTTAACGTTGACAAACGAGGACTATAAGTTGACAGATTTAATTTTTAGCTGTATAGTCTAAACAATATCAAGTTGGTGCTTAGAGGAGAACTTGGTCGAGTTTATTTCTTTAGCATACAAGATATTAAAGATATTAGTTTTAAGTTTATCGCGACGATGCCGACTGGCAAAATAGCGAGAATCATGGACAGGGGTTATGGATTCATCGCCCGCGAAGGAGAGGAGAAAGACTTGTTCTTTCACTCTAACGACCTTCAGGGGATTGAATTCAACGACCTCAAAGAAGGTGACGAAGTCACTTTCGAGGTAGCGCAAGGCCGCAAAGGCCCTGCCGCCGTGAATGTTTCTCGTGCATAAACAATCTTTTGATTGGTGAAAAGAGCCGCTTCAAGCGGCTCTTTTTATTTTCTCTTTAAAACAAGAGCGAACCATTTTTATTCAGTTTGAATAAAAACCAGTTCAAGGCTATAATTACCAAAGGGAAATACCAATCATTTAAGATTAAATCATTAAAAAGTCATTAATAATTATTTTATGTTTGACAGCCTGTTTAGCAGGCTGTTTAGCAGTACTTATTTTGAGAACAGGTCGGACAAGAGTCTGTTTTGACTCCCGTTGTTTTAAAATTGAAACAGCTTTAACTTTTCATCAAAGAGCTGTCGGTCTTTCTCAAAAAGAAAGTATGGATACGGACAAGGCCATGCTTTTTATCTTTGAAAAAGAAGGTTATCATTCTTTTTGGATGAAAGATATGAGTTTCGCTTTGGATATTATCTGGCTGGACAGCAGTAAAACCGTGGTGGAGGTCAAAAGAAACGTTCAGCCCTGTGTAGATACCTGCCCCTCTCTTACTCCGCGCTCCAAGAGCAAATACGTGTTGGAGGTTGTTTCAGGAGAAGCTGAAACAATAGAGGTTGGAGACCGAATGAGATTTTCATTGTTTAAGGGGTTTTAATATGAAAACCGAAAAAATAACTATAATTTTTCTTTTTATCCTGGGGGGTTTGTTTTTAGGTGTGACTCTTTTCCAGTCCTATGCTTTATTCTCAAACTGGAACGAATTATCCTCAGCCAAGTTGACCATGAATTTAAATTCATTTTCCGAACCGGAAACCCCTGAACCGCTTTCGGAACAAGCCGGCCAAGAGCGGGAAGCAAGCCAAGAGCAGGAAACACCCGATCATTCTCCTTCTCTTGTTGTAGAGCAAAAACCCGGGCTGGAACAGCAGCTGGTTGAACACCTTTTTGATGTTTATTTCTTTCCTTCGCCCAAGGCGGTTGTTTTCCGCCCGGACGGCAGAGAGGTTTGGGTAGCCCTGCTTTTAAACCAAAGCAGGGGAGTGAGCGTTTTTAATCCGGAAACAGGGGAAAAGATAAAAGACATTGATCTCAACGGCGGAGGCGGGGTGGAGATAGTTTTTTCTGAAAATGGAGAAAGAGCCTACGTGAGCCAGATGGAAACCGCCACTATATTTGAAATCGATACCGCCTCAAAAGAGGCACTGCGTGTTTTTAACACACAGAGCGCTTGGACCAAAGTGGTGCAGCTTTCAGCGGACAATGAAAAACTTTACGCTTCCAACTGGAGCGGAAACAATGTGACCGAGATTGACCTTGAAACGGGTCAGGTATTGAGACAAATCCCCACCGTACAAACTCCGCGCGGCATCTATATTACCGAAGAGAACATTCTTTACGTAGCAGGGTTTAAAAACGGAGAGATACAGAAAATAGACCTTGAAACGGGCAGGGAGGAGGTGATTTTCAAAACCAACGGAGCTATGCGCCACATTGTTGCAGACGAAGAAAAAGGTGTTCTTTATGTTTCCGATATGGCTCATTATAGTATTTGGAAGGTGTTCTTAAACAACGACCAGGTGGAAAGGTTCGCTTCAACCGAGTACAACCCCAACACCATAGTTCTCAGCCCGGATAAAAGAATTTTGTAT
>CAZCSI010000046.1:0-1989 GCA_964501525.1 uncultured Candidatus Saccharibacteria bacterium
CTCTTCTTTGTCTCCGTAAACCGATGAAGAAGAAGCAAAAACAACTCTTTCTGCTCCGGCTTCCTTGGCTGCTTGGAAAACATTAAGCGTGCCCATTATGTTCACCTCAGAGGTTAACACCGGGTTCTCAACGGAAAAAGGCACCCTGGGTAAAGCTGCCAAATGAAAAACATGATCCACCTTTTTAAAAAAAGGCCTTATTCCCTCTAAATCCCTTATGTCCGCTTTTTTAAAATCAGCCTTCGGATTTATGTTTCTCTCCTTGCCCGTAGAAAGGTTGTCGATGACCACCACCTCGAACCCTTTTTCCAAAAGCTCGTCCACCAGATGAGAACCGATAAACCCGGCCCCGCCCGTTACCAATGCTTTCATGTTCTTTAATTTGAATTAAACATTAACAACTTAGCGAACAAAGATCCGCAGTTCTTTATTCTATCACTCTGAGCCCGCTTTTTCAACCTGAGTTAGAAGTTCTCTTAAATCCGGCCGATTGGGCGCAATTTGTATCGCTTTTCTCACCGCCCGCTTTGATTTTTCAAACTCACCGAGCCGGTAATAAAGACGGGCGAGGTGGATGTAAAGTTTGGGGTTGCGCGGTCTTTTCTCTATCTCTTTCTCCATCTCCCGGGTGGCGAAAAGAACCGTCTCCAGACTGTCAGAAGAAGCAGCTAAATCAGCTAAGCTTGCCCTGGCTTCGTAATTAACAAAACTGTGATAAGAGATAGCTTCTGCAAACCGGCCTTGAGCCAAAGCCCGGCTGGCCAGAAAAGGAATAATACTGCCCCAATAAAGACCTGCGGCCAGAATTGGAACCAGAGCAAGAAACAGAAAGCGGAAAAGATTATCTTGTTTTTTTCCGGCCTGTTCTTCTTTTTGCTTCTGCTCTGTAAAACTACAAAAAGCAAAAATCATAAAAAGAGGGATAAGAGAAGCGGTGGTGTCAAACCAGAAAAAGTTGTTGAACATATAAGCGGGGATAAGGGAGAGCAGAACCATGTTCTTTTTCTGATAAAGCTTGAAAAGGGTGACTCCGAAAACAAAGAGGTAAGCCAGCAGACCGAAGATGCCGGTGGTCACCAGAGCCTCAAAATACTGGTTGTGGGCCTTATCAAACCACCTGGTGGTATGTTCTGCATACTCGGGAATAAAATGCTCGGAAAAAGCATAAAGGTAGTTTTCAGGACCCCAGCCCAAAAAAGGTTTCTGCTTAAACGCCTGCCAGGAAATGCTCCACGAAATCTCACGCGGCCTGCTGCCTTTGAGAAACCTCTGCCACAAATCCTGGAAAATAACACCTTTTACCATCAGCAGCAAACCTCCGAAAAGAACTAAAATTATAAGCAGAGCCAGCCATCTTTTCCTGCCTTTAAAGCGTAGAGCTTGAATAAACAAAAAAATCGTCAACCCGCCGAAAACAGCTCCCAAAGGCGCCCTCCGCCCTGTTTTATACATTAAAAAAAGACTGAGCCCGATCAATCCAACATAACCCGAGCGGAGCACAATATTTTTATCTTCCAAAAACAACCAGAGCCCAAAAAACACAGCAAAGATGAGGTAAGAAGCCAAAAACCCGGAATTACCAAGCGGGTTCGGCAGTTTCATATCCAGCCGGAAAAAAGAAACAACAGCCGTAACACCAGCTGTCAATACAAAAACTCGGAAAAAATCAAGCCACTCTTTTCTGGTTTTTAAAACTCCTTTAAGCATAATAAAAAAACCTCCTAGGTGAAGGAGGTTAAAAACCCCGGTCATTCTTTCCTGCGTGCTCCAGAAAGCCCGCTCCGGGCAGACAGCGGCCAGAGTGGTGACAGCCAGAATCCCGAAGTATATTACAAGCCCGACAGACATCAGATTAACTCCGGGCCTTGACTCCGGCTCTTTAAAAATCAAAACCAGGTAAAGGATAAGAAGGATCTCCACCATTACCTGGAAAAATATGGCTTTACTGAAAACAAAAGGAAAGTAAGTGCTCCTGATAGTGATAAGCGG
>CAZCSI010000047.1:0-1845 GCA_964501525.1 uncultured Candidatus Saccharibacteria bacterium
GTTCACGCCTCCGGCCAAACTCTTAACTATTCTCCTTGGCTCCCGGGCCAGTCTGCCCAGTGCCTGAGAAAAGCTGACAGCCAAGTCTTTTGGCAGGTCCCGGGTCAGCCAGTTCCCGAAACGGGTAAAAGTGCGCGCCTCGTACTCTGCATACCAGAGCGCGGCTTGACCCAGATTAGAAAGAGAACTCTTCGCTCTCCAGTCCTGTTCGAAAATACCGACCAAGGCGCCTTGGGTCAAGGGCAAACTAATCTGATTTGAAAACCCTTCTAACTTTTTCAGACCTTGTTCGGCCTGCGGAAGATGAAAGCTGATTCTCTGAGAAAAGTCCAGCGCAAAACCCACGGCCTGTTCCAGAATCCCTGCGCCCCGAAACCCGGCCTGAAACCCAATTACAATCCCTGAAAACAAAAGCAGCACCAGCATAAGCGGAGCCGCTTTTTGGAAAGCATCACTGAAAACAAACTGCGGATATCTGTTCTTTTTATCTCTTTTCTTCTTGTCTCCTTTTTCCGCTTCCGCCGGCTGAACCCTAATCGGTTGAGATTGTTCTGGTTCAACTTTCGCCGGCCTGTAGATAATCTCTATTTCTTTTTTCGCTTCTTCCCGGTCCTGTTTCTCAAAAACAATTGAAGATGCTTCGGGAGGCATAACTCCGTTTTCTCTCAGCTCCCAGTACTTGTCCATCTTTCCCTCGTATCCTTCGACCCAGTCTTTCCTGGTTTTCCAAATCCGGCCCACCTTGCGGGCTTTAAGCTTGCCCTGCCTGGCTCTCAACTTTAAATAATCCGCCGAGTAGTCGCAGTATTTTTCAGCCTTTTTTAAAGAGATGAGAGGGTGCTGGTTTGTTTCGGCCTCCTTGTTTGGCATTTAAAAAAATTCTTAGACGCTAATATCCTTTGGATATTAACTTCGCTGTTACTGTATATCATTTTATCTTAACCTTTTTCGCTGTCAAGTTTTTGAATAAAATAACAAAGGCAGATATCCGTAAAACAGGGCCTTAAAACAGTGAAACTAGTTGCAAACAGCTGCCCGCACCTTTTAAAAAGTGCGGGCATAAAGCGCAATGCCTTCTTAATCAGTTTTCGAATAAAAAGTTCCGAACAAAAAGAGAGAAATAGGCAAGGTTTGAACTTAGGGCTCACTCTTCCATTATTATTTTTCTTTTATCCGGCTCATCTGCAGAAAGGTGGAAGAACCTAATAAAAACCGTATCCGAGGGCAGAACCTTTTTCACCTCCTCCGGCCACTCAATAAGAACGATGTTTGTCTTCTGGGAGCAGATGTCCCGCCACCCCAACCGAAGAAGCTCCTTTGGTTCTTCTATCCGGTAACAATCGATATGATAAAGGCTGGTGAACTGCCCGGAGGCTCCGGAACCGCGCCGGCAGAATTGGTATTTTTTCATCAGCACGTAGGTGGGGCTGGTAATCTTTTCCTTGACCCCCAGCCCCCGGGCAAACCCCTGAGCAAAAGTGGTTTTGCCCGAACCAAGCCGGCCCTGCAGCCCGAAAACACGGGCCCGGCCGGCCGGTCCTTTTCCAGAAACTGCGCGGGCCAGTTTAAAACCGAGAGTTTTGGTCTGGCCCGGAGAGGTTGTTACAATGGTCTTTGAAGACATTTATGATAGGATGATTAACAAAGAAAAGATAGAATAATTAACAAGGAAAAAGGGGCGGACCGGGAAGCCGGAAAAGAAAAGCAGAAAAGAAGACAGGCGGATGGAGAAGTTTAGAAAAAGTTTGTAAAAACGCTTTAGAAAAAAACTTTGCACAGAGAGTTGACCGGCATCAGACAAGGAGAAAACACCGGGGCGGCTGAATGTCAATTGACGGCAGGAAT
>CAZCSI010000048.1:0-1514 GCA_964501525.1 uncultured Candidatus Saccharibacteria bacterium
GACAATTGTTCTTGCCTTAGGGGTGGCTTTAGTTGAGCTTCCCTGCACCGCCGGGTTCCCGGTGATCTGGACAAGTATTTTAGCTGAGCGCAATGTTGTCGGCGGCGCTTTTATCGGTCTACTTTTAATATATATTTTGATTTATCTGCTTGACGAGTTTATTGTTTTTGGCGGAATTGCCCTGACTTTAAAAGCCAGTGCTTTTGAAGAAAAACACGGCCGGGCTTTAAAGCTAATCGGCGGCATGATTATGCTGTCGTTGGCGATAACTCTGTTGGTAAAACCAGAATTAATGGAAAGCATTTCCGGGACGTTGGTTGTTTTTGGCACTGCTCTTGGTTTATCGTTTTTAATTTTATTGATCCATCGAAAAGTATTGCCAAGTTTTGGAATAGAAATTGGAACGGAAGAACTTTCATCTCAAGAAAATAAAGTTAATGAGAAAATAAATAACCAAGCTTAAAATTATTAATCAAGCTCAACAAAAAATATTATGACTAATAAACAACTACCAGAAGATTTATTTTATAACCGGGATTATTCCTGGATAAAGGTTGAGGGTGAAACAGCTACCTTGGGAGTGATTAAGCCGGCGGCGGATAAGGTTAAAGAATTTGTTTTTGTTAAACTGCCTAAAAAGGGTGAGTCTTTAACCCGCGGAGACACATATCTTACTCTGGAAGCGCTCAAATGGAGCGGCCAGCTTTCCAGTCCCCTTTCCGGCGAAGTTGTTGAGGTTAACGAAGTTGTTTTTGACGAACCTGCGCTTATTAATCAAGATCCGTACGGGGACGGCTGGATTGCAAAAGTAAAGCTGGAAAACCCGGAAGAAACTAAAGAATTATTAGATTCAAGCCGGGCTGAGGAATGGGTCAGCCAAGGTATGCGGAAAGGTGGTGAGTAAAATGAATAAAAAAATAATATATTTCAGCTTGGCAGTTTTGCTAATTTTAGGTGGCGGATTATTGTTTTTTTCTGGTGGTAAGCATCAGCAAGATAATCCGACTCCTGATCAATCCACAGCCGAGTCAACTGATCAAGAAGTTGACACGTCTGACTCAACCACTTTTGGTGAATCTGTCTCAACTGAGGGTGATGTAGCTAGCACAAACAAAACAGTTGTTTATTTTTTCTGGGGCGACGGTTGCCCGCATTGTGAAGTCCAAAAACCCTTTTTGGAAGATATGGAACAAAAATACCCGGAGCTGGAGGTAAAAATGTATGAAACCTGGAAGGATAAGGATAATGCCGAGCTGTTTCAAGAAATGGCCGCCGCTTACGGTATTCAAGCTCGCGGTGTGCCGACTACATTTATCGGCGATTTAAATCCAATAGTTGGTTTTACTGAAAGCATGAAGTCTGATATGGAAAATAAGATTAAGAATTGTATAGAACAAGACTGCATCGACCCAGCTTCAAAACTGTAATTACAAAGAATCTTAACTACATTTATAATGCAGAAAGGAGGTGTATATGACAGAAGGAAACACAGACATTAAATCAACAGAAAGTAT